>NZ_JBXWRY010000019.1:0-77836 GCF_059613135.1 Ruegeria sp. BHSB196 | reverse complement strand
GACGACGGCATCATCAAAAAGACCTATACGCATCAGGATCTGATGGATCTGGAATACACGCACTGACCAAAGTCACGGAGCGTTCCAATCGACATCTTCCGCCTTTTCGATCTTCAGCCGTCCTTCGGGCCAGGGGCGCGCCAGTGGTTTTGCGCGATCCACCGCCCCGCTCAGCCACGCCGAAATGTCGGAAAGATCCAGCAAGACGCCCATCCGGTGATGGATGGGTCGCACGTCCTCATTGGGTTCGCAGGTGACGATTGCGATCTGATCGACCGCCAGGTCCGCCGATGCCTGCCAGCGGTCCGTGATCGCTGCAAACCAGAGCAGGCCGTCATCCGCCGCGCGGATGCGCCAGGCCGTCTTGCGCCGTTTCTCGCCGGTCCATTCATACCATCCGCTGGCGGGAACCACGGCCCGGCCGACGCCGTCGAACGCCGATTTTACGAACACGGTCTCCGAGCGGGCGTTTATGATCGTTTCCATCACCGGGCGCCCGCGCGCATTCACTCGGCCGACCGGGATCATGCCCCACCGCATCCGCGTCAATCCCTCGGGCGTCAAAGCGACAATGGGCTGCCCCGGCTGGATGTTGCGGCGCGGCGGTTCCTCCGCCAGGTCGCCGGGCGCGGCATCGAGGCGCCCGGCCACTTCGCCGATCGGATGGGTCAGGAACAGCCGGCCGGGCATCGTACCTCACTCCTTGCCGCGCACGCGGTCCACAAGTTGCAGAACATGCGGGCCAAGGTTTTCGACGATGGCCGCGACGCCATCGGCATTGGGATGAATGCCGTCCGGCTGCATCATCCGCCGCGCCGCGTCGGGATCGTCCTCGACACCAAGCCCGGCAAAGAAATCCCCGGCCAGAAGCGCGCCGTGTTGGCCGGCCAGATCGGGATAGATCGCGTCGAAAGCCTCCTTGTAATCCGGACCGAAGTTGCCCGGCGCTTTCATCCCGACCAGCAGAACCTCGACATCGGCCTGATCCGCGACCGTCAGGATACGATCCAGGTTGGCCCGCGCCTCGGCAGGGTCGATCCCGCGCAGCAGGTCGTTGCCGCCCAGCGCCACGATCAGGGCGTCAACGTCGGGCGTCAGCGTCCATTCCACGCGCGCCGCGCCGCCCGCCGTGGTGTCTCCGGAAACGCCGGCATTGATCAGCCGCACCTCGGCCCCCTGCCCGTCCAGCCAGTCCCGCATCTGCGGCACGAACCCCTGCTGTTCGATCAGGCCGTAGCCCTGCGTCAGGGAATCGCCCAGCGCCGCGATCACCACGGGCTCGGCCGTGGCCGGAACACCGATTGCAACGACCAGAACCGCGGCTAAACTCTTGCGCATGTTCGTTTCCGCTCCATATCCAAACAGATGACCGCGCCGACCGACCAGCCCGTGACAGGCCCCGTACTCCTCCTCAAAGATGCGTCTTTGTCGCTGGAAAGCAATGCCGGCCGTGTGGACATCCTGCATGACATATCGCTGAGCGTCAGCCGGGGAGAGACGCTGGGTCTGGTGGGGCCATCCGGGTCTGGCAAATCCTCGCTCTTGATGCTGATGGGCGGGCTGGAGCAGGTCACGCGCGGATCGGTTGAGGCTTTGGGCCGAGATCTCACCCGGCTGGACGAGGATGCGCTGGCCCGGTTCCGCCGGGACAACATGGGCGTGGTGTTCCAGAACTTTCACCTGATCCCCACCATGACCGCCCTGGAAAACGTTGCGACGCCCCTGGAACTGGCAGGACATCGCGACGCCTTCGCCCGTGCCGAGGCGGAACTGGAAGCGGTCGGCCTGTCGCACCGGCTCGATCACTATCCGGCGCAGCTTTCCGGCGGCGAACAGCAGCGCGTCGCGCTGGCCCGCGCTTCGGCTCCGCGCCCGCAGATCCTTCTGGCGGACGAGCCCACCGGCAATCTCGACGAAGCGAACGGCACCGCCATCATCGACCTGCTGTTCGGGCTGCGCGACCGGCACGGCGCGACGCTGGTGCTTGTGACCCACAGCCACGAGCTGGCCCGCCGGTGCGACCGGGTGATCCGGCTGCGCGACGGACGGCTGGATACCGAAACCCAGCGCGCGGCGGCGGAATGAGCCTGCCGCAGGCCGCCCGCATTGCGCGCCGCGAACTGCGCGGCGGATTGCACGGGTTCCGGGTGTTTCTGGCCTGTCTGGCGCTAGGCGTCGCCGCCATCGCCGCCGTCGGTTCGGTCCGGTCCGCGATCGAGGCCGGTCTGGCCCGCGAGGGCGCGGCGCTGTTGGGCGGCGATGCCGAGCTGGAGTTCACCTATCGTTTCGCCGATGAAGCCGAGCGCGCGTGGATGGACGCCAAGGCTCAGGCCGTCTCCGAGGTCGTGGATTTCCGGTCCATGGCCGTGGTCGAGCGCAACGGGGAAGCCGAGCGCGGGCTGACCCAGGTCAAGGGCGTCGATCCGCAATATCCCCTGGTCGGAGAGGTCGAACTGCAACCCGCCATGCCGCTGGCCGAGGCGCTGGCCGGGCGCGACGGGCTGCCCGGCGCGGTGATGGAGAAGGTTCTGATCGACCGGCTGGGATTGACGCCGGGCGACCGGTTCCGGCTTGGCACGCAGGACTTCGTTCTGATGGCCGCGCTGGCGCATGAGCCGGACGGCGCCGCGGCGGGATTTGCTTTGGGGCCGCGCACGCTGGTTCTGACGGACAGCCTCGGGCGATCCGGGCTGCTGGAACCGGGCACGCTGTTTTCCACGAAGTACCGTCTGGACCTGCCGACCGGAGCGGACCTCGCCGCCACGTCCGATGCCGCGAGGCAGGCGTTCCAGAATGCCGGGATGCGCTGGACCGATGCCCGAAACGGAGCTCCCGGCATCGCCGAGTTCGTGGCGCGGCTGGGCGCCTTTCTGATCCTCGTCGGCCTGTCGGGGCTGGCGGTCGGCGGGGTCGGCGTATCGGCGGCGGTGCGCGCCTACCTGGCGGGCAAGACCGACACCATCGCCACCCTGCGCACGCTGGGCGCGGATCGCGCCACGATCTTTCAGACCTACTTTCTCCAGATCGGCGTCCTGTCCGCAATCGGCATCCTGCTGGGCCTCTTTCTGGGCGGGCTGGCCCCGGTCATTCTCGCGCCGCTTCTGCAGGCGCGCCTTCCGGTTCCGGCGGTGTTTTCGCTGTATCCCGCACCCCTGTTCGAAGCCGCGCTTTACGGCGCTTTGACCGCGTTCGTTTTCACGCTCTGGCCGCTGGCGCGCACCGAAGAGATCCGCGCCGCCACCCTGTTCCGCGATGCCCTGTCGGCCGCCCGTGCCCTGCCCCGGCTCCGATACCTGCTGGCGACCGCCGCCGGGCTTGCCCTGCTGGTCGGTGCCGCCGCCTTTTTCAACGGCTCGGCGCGGTTGACGCTGTGGACTACCGGCGGAATCGCCGGCGCTCTGATCCTGCTGGCCCTGTCCGCCTTCGGCATCCGGGCGCTGGCGCGCGCGGGCATGCCGGGCGCACGCGGGCGGCCCGCTCTGCGATGGGCATTGGCGGCGATTTCCGGTCCGCGCGAAGGGGCCGCGTCGGTGGTCCTGTCGCTGGGGCTCGGCCTGTCGGTTCTTGCCGCGGTCGGGCAGATCGACGGCAACCTGCGGCGGGCGATCTCCGGCAACCTGCCCGATGTCGCGCCGTCCTATTTCTTCGTGGACATCCAGAAAGACCAGATGCCGGGCTTTTCCGAGCGTCTTGCGACCGATCCCGCCGTCAGCAGGGTTGAGAGCGCGCCCATGCTGCGCGGGATCATCACACAGATCAACGGACGCCCGGCGCGCGAGGTGGCGGGCGATCACTGGGTGCTGGAAGGGGATCGCGGCGTGACCTATTCCGCGGCCATGCCGCCGCGAACCCGCCTGACCGCGGGCGAATGGTGGCCCGAAGACCATACGGGGCCACCGCGCGTCAGTTTCGCCGCCGAAGAGGCCGAGGAAATGGGGCTGAATCTCGGCGACACGCTGACCGTCAACATTCTGGGCCGCGACATCACCGCCGAGATCACCTCGTTCCGCGAAGTGGATTTCTCGACCGCGGGCATGGGGTTCGTCATGGCCATGAACCCGGCGGCGCTGGCCGGTGCGCCGCACAGCTTCATCGCCACCGTCTATGCCGACGAACAGGCCGAGGCGGCCATCCTGCGCGATCTGGCGTCGCGCTATCCGAACATCACCGCGATCCGGGTGCGGGACGCCATCGACCGCGTGTCCGAAGTCCTGGCAGGTCTGGCGACCGCCACCTCCTACGGCGCCGGGGTTTCGCTGCTGACCGGGTTTCTGGTGCTGATCGGCGCCGCCGCGGCCGGAGAGCCGGCGCGCCGGCACGAGGCCGCCATTCTCAAGACTCTGGGCGCCGCGCGGCGTCGGATCCTGACCAGCTTTGCCGTGCGGTCGGCCCTGCTCGGCGCGGCCGCCGGCATCGTGGCGCTGGCCGCGGGATTGCTGGGGGGATGGGCGGTCGCCCGGTTCGTGTTCGAAACGGGATTCACGGTCATCTGGCCTTCGGCCCTCGGCGTCGTCGGGGCGGGCATCGCCGTGACGCTGGCGGCAGGGCTGGTTTTCGCCTGGCGGCCACTGTCGGCCCGGCCCGCTCAGGTGCTGCGCGCCAGCGACTGACTCAGCGCGTGCAGGAGATCGGTTGCAGGATCTTCAAAAGATCGACGTTGTCGCACACCAAGGCATCCAGGGTGATCTCATCCAATGAGGCGTAAAACGCCTGAGCCGCGTCCTGCAACGCAACCCGCAGGCGGCAAGCCTCGGTCAGGGGGCAGGTATTGTCGGCATCGGCAAAGCACTCGGCAATGGGCAAGCCGCCTTCGACATGGCGGAACACCTCGCCGATCAGGATCCGATCCGCGGGCCGCGCCAGCGTCATGCCGCCGTTCCGGCCCCGCTGGGTGCTGAGATACTCCAGCTGGCTCAACTGGTTGATCACCTGGGCCAGGTGGTTTTCCGAGATGTTGCAGACCTCGGCGATTTCGGACTTGGTGACCAGACGGTCCTGATGCGCGGCGCAATACATCAGAAGGCGGATGGCGATATTCGTCCTTTTGGTGATGCGCATGGGTGTCCTCCCCCAGAATTCACGATGGAGCCTTATTGCATGGGCCGCAAAAAAACTGTTTGACATACATCAATTGCTCAACCGACCGGAAACCGCATGGCAGACCCTTATTTTTTTGGCTATGGCAGCCTCGTGAACCTCGCCACGCACGACTTTCCTGATCCCCACCCCGCCAGGCTCAGGGGGTGGCGGCGCGCCTGGCGGCACACCGACTTGCGTCCGGTGGCCTTTCTGACCGCCATTCCCGCCGCGGACTGCGAGATCGAGGGCATGATCGCCCATGTGCCCAAGAACGACTGGGCGGCGCTGGACCAGCGGGAATGGGCCTATGACCGGGTGCCCGTCACGCTGGCGACAACCCACCCGCTGACGCATGACGTCGAAATCGCCGTCTATGCGGTGCCGGAACACCGCCATTCCGAACCGAGCGGCCGGCATCCGATCCTGCTCAGCTACATCGACGTGGTGGTGCAGGGCTATCTCAGAGCTTTCGGCACCGACGGCGCGGACCGGTTCTTTGCCACAACCGATGGGTGGGAGGCGCCGATCCTGAACGACCGCGCCGAACCCCGATACCCGCGCCATCAGCAGCTCAGGTCCGAGGAGACCGAATTCGTCGATGACCGGCTTGCCCGGTTGCGCGCGCAGATCGTCGAACCGGTCTGAACCGGTCCGACCGAACCTGTCAGCCGCGCGCGCGGATGGTTTGCAGCAACGGCAACAGGGCGGCCATCTCGGGGCCGCGCTCCATGCCCGTCAGCGCCTTGCGCAGCGGCATGAACAGCGCCTTGCCCTTACGGCCCGTGGCCTGTTTGACCGCGTTGGTCCAGACGCCCCAGGTGTCGGTGTCGAACGGCCCGTCCGGCAGCAACGCCATCGCCTCGGCCACGAAGGCGCGGTCCTCTTCGTCGATCAGCGGCTCGGCCCCGTCCCGGCAGAGGTCCCACCAGCCCTTGAGGTCGTTGAGCGTGGTGATGTTCTCGCGCGCCATCTGCCAGAAGGGCGCGGCGAGTTCCTCGGGCACACCGGCCTTGGCCACGGCATCGGCCACGGCGGACAGCGGCAGGCCCTGCAGGTATTTCGCGGTCAGTGGAAACAGATCCTGCACGTCGAACTTGGTCGGCGCGGCGCCGAACCTGGTCACGTCGAACCCGCCGATCAGCTCGGCCATGTCCGTGCGCAGCTCCACCGGATCGGCCGATCCCAGCCGCGCCATCAGGCTCAGCAGCGCCATGGGCTGCACCCCCTGTTCGCGCAGATCCCGCAACGCAAGCGTGCCCAGCCGCTTTGACAGCGCCTCGCCCTGCGGACCGGTCAGCAGGGAATGGTGGGCGAAACGCGGCGGGGTGTCGCCCAGCGCCCGGATGATCTGGATCTGGGTCGCGGTGTTGGTCACGTGGTCCGATCCGCGCACCACGTCGGTCACGCCCATCTCGGTATCGTCCACGACCGAGGCGAGCGTATAGAGCACCTGTCCGTCACCGCGGATCAGCACCGGATCCGAAACCGAGGCCGCGTCGATCGACACGTCGCCCAGAATGCCGTCGGTCCATTCGATCCGCTCATGGTCCAGCTTGAACCGCCAAACGCCATTGCCGCGCTCGGCGCGCAATGCCTCTTTTTCGGCCTCCGACAAGGACAGCGCCGCCCGGTCATAGACCGGCGGCTTGCCCATGTTGAGCTGCTTCTTGCGCTTGAGGTCCAGTTCGGTCGGCGTTTCGAACGCCTCGTAGAACCGGCCCATTTCGCGCAGCCTGTCGGCCGCGGCGGCATAGCGGTCCAGCCGTTCGGATTGACGCTCGACCCGGTCCCAGTGCAGGCCCAGCCACTCCAGATCCTGCTTGATCGCATCGACATATTCTTCCTTCGATCGCTCGGGATCGGTGTCGTCGATCCGCAGGATGAAGGTGCCCCCCGCCTTGCGGGCGATGAGCCAGTTCATCAATGCGGTGCGCAGGTTGCCCACGTGGATGTAACCGGTGGGCGACGGGGCAAAACGGGTGGTGGTCATGGGTGTCTCCTGTTGGCGCGGCTCTTGTCACATGGGGGAGATTTTGTCCAGCGGCGCGAAAGGCGACGGGCAGCGCGCGCCGGGATGGCACATGAGCGTTCCGGGAATACCGGATCAGGTCGGCTGGACCGGCCAGTGCGTGTCCAGGTCTTTCAACCCCGCCCGGATCAGCTCGGCCAGAACGTCCAGGTCGATATCGGCCAGCTTGTTCACGTAGAGGCAGGACTTGCCGAGTTTGTTTTTGCCGAGGCGGTCGAGAATGCCACCGAAATCGGCGTATCCCGGCATGATGTAGATCGACAGAGCCGACTTGCGCGGGGAAAACCCGGTAGCCAGGAACTCGCCCTCGCGCCCGGACTTGTAGCGATAGTGATAGCGGCCGTATCCGATGATCGACGGTCCCCAAATCAGCGGCGCATAGCCCGTCACCTCACGAAACAGCGCGTCGAGCCGGCGCGCATCCTCGGCCCGCCGGGGCGGCTGCACCGCATCGAGAAAGTCCTTGACGTCCGCGCCCGTCGGGACGGTCTTGATCGCTGATCCGGCCATGGACGCATGTTATCAGCCCGGTGGCGGGATGCACAGACGCTCTGCGGCACCGCACAATGGCCGGCGAGCCCTACAGCACTATCCTTATAGCACTCAGAACATGCAGGGAGTTCGAGCCATGACATTCAAAATGACCCGCCGCACGGCGCTTGGCGCCGCTGCGGCTCTGCCCGTAGCCGCCGCAACGCCGAGTTTCGCCGCCGGCGATAGCAAGGCCGCGCAAATGCCCGTCGCGCGCAGCTTCAAACTGGGCGATCTGACCGTGACCACGTTGCTGGACGGCAGTTTTCCGCGTGAGGGCGCCAAGGAGATCTTTGGCGGCGGCGCCAGCGACGAGGAATTCGCCAGGGTGTCGGCCGAAAACTTCATCCCCGCCGACACCGCGCAGTTCTACTTCACCCCGACCCTGGTCAATACGGGCGCCGAACTTGTTCTGTTCGACACCGGACTGGGTCAGGGCGGGATCCAGACGGCGCTGGCCGAGGTCGGCGTCGCCCCGGATGCGGTGGACATCGTGGTGATCACCCACATGCATCCCGACCACATCGGCGGCATGATGTCGGACGCGGGCGAGACCTTCGCCAATGCCCGCTATGTCACCGCCGCCAGCGAATACGATTTCTGGTCGGCCATGGAGGCGGGAAACCGCGTCGGCGATCTGGTGGCCAAGAACGTCACGCCGCTGGCGGACAAGATGACGTTCATCGAGGACGGCGGCGCGGTCGTCTCGGGGATTACGGCGATGGCGGCCAACGGGCACACGCCCGGACACACGGTCTATCACCTCGAAAGCGGCGGTCAGCGGCTGGTGCTGACGGCGGACCTGGCCAATCACTATGTCTGGTCTTTCGCGCATCCGGAGTGGGAAGTGAAATTCGACATGGACAAGGCCGCCGCCACTGCGGCGCGGCGCAACGTTCTGGGCATGCTGGCGGCGGACCGCGTGCCGATGATCGGATACCACATGCCCTTCCCCGCGGCAGGATATGTTGAACCGCGTGGCGACGGGTTCCGGTTCGTGCCGGTCGGATATCAGCTGATGGGGTGATTTCAAGCCGGGTCTGAAACGGGCGGGCGCCGCCCGCGCACGGCTCAATACCCGGGATCTGGCCGCACGGGCGACCCGTCGGTAAAGCGCGACAATCGGAACGGGTGCGGGTCCACGCAGGGCGCCCGCCCCGTCACCAGATCCGCCATCAGGCGACCGGCGCCGGGGCCGATCCCGAACCCGTGACCGGAAAATCCGGTTGCGATGAACATGCCCGGCACATCGTCCACGGCCGATATCACCGGAACGGCATCCGGCGTGACATCGATCAGGCCGGCCCAGCTCTGCACGATTTCGGCCGTGTCCAGAACCGGGAAGGCGCGGCGCGCCGCGGCCCACGCCTTGCGCAAGACCCGCCGCGACGGGTCCGGGTCAAGGATCCTGCAATGCTCGAAGGGGGTCACGTCCGTGGGCAGCCAGGTGCGGTCCTGCCGCCACTCTTCCAGAACTCTGCCGGACAGCCGGAACCGCAGCGCGCGCCATTCCTGCCGGTAGGCCGGCAGGAAATGCCGGGCGAGGCGAAAGCTGTCGGGCACGATATCCACCAGGTTCCCTTGCCCGCACGCCACGGTATAGCCCCCGTCGGCGCGCTTGCGCATCGCGAAGTCCTTCGACCAGAGCGCGGACTGCGGCCCGTCAGCGACAGGCGACGTGCGCATGACGGTGTTGAGGAGCTTGAGCTGAGGCAGAAAGATCCCGGCCTTGCCGGCAAAGAGCCGCGACCACGCGCCGCCCGCAAGAACCACCTGCGAGCAAGCGACGCGGCCGCGTTCGGTCATCACCCCGGCGATGCGGCCCGCCTGAAGTTCGACGCTGCGCACCGCGCATTGGGTCATCAGAACCGCCCCGCGGTCGCGCGCGCCCTCGGCGATCGCGGGGGTTGCCCATTGCGGTTCGGCCCGACCGTCCTGCGGCATGTAGAGGGCGGCCGCGATCCTCATCCGGTGTCCCGGCAACAGGGCCTCCAGATCCTGCCCGCTCACCATCCGCGCGCCGGTCTGCATCCCCTCGACGTTTTGCAGCCAGCGTTCATGGTCGCGGGTGGCGCGAACGCCCGTCGCGTCGAACACGATGCCCGACTGCCGGTAGCCGGTTTCGCGGTCCAGGCGCTGATCCAGCCCGGTCCAGATAAGGATCGATTCCTGCATCAGCGGGATCTCACGCGGATCGCGCATCCCCAGCCGGACCCAGCCCCAGTTGCGCGAGCTCTGTTCGGCGCCGATCTGGCCCTTTTCGCAAAGCAGCACGGACAGTCCGCAATCGGCCAGTTCCAATGCGGTCGCGCAGCCGATGATGCCGCCACCGATCACGACGACATCGACGGCTTTCGGCAGGGACTGATCGGACTCGACCGGAGTCGGTTTGGGGCCGGGCATGACCGTCTCGCGAACAGTTGGACTTCTGCTTTTAGATGTCCTGCCATGCGTGTCGGGAAAAGCAAAAAGGTGAAGTTTCGCGGACGGCCGCCTGCACCTGTGGCTCTGCCGCCATTCGTGCAGCGACGGGAGATTGTTTGGACGGGCTGATTGCCCAAAAGGTCAGACGGCTGTCAGGAGCGCGTGAATTGCCCCAAAGAACGCGGCCGCGGCAAGCGCGCTGGCCAGCACAATGCAAACGATTTCCAAAGCATTCAGTTTCATGGCAGCCCCAAGGCACTGGGTTTCTGACCATGCAATTATACTTTTCCACGCTTAATGAAAGGTGGCCACATCCGGGCCGGCACCAACCTGCCAGTGCGATGGGCATGCCTTTGCCGACGCCGCCCGGCAGGCCGGACAAGACGCGCAGGTTCAGCCGGTTTGCCCGTTGACTTGTGTCTTTGGGGCATCACTGGCCGCGGTGCCCCAAAGACCCAGCCGACTCAGCATCGGCCATTCGCCCACCACTTTCACCCGGTGGGGTCGAGGAACTCGTCCCCGACCCGCCAGTATTCACCCAACCAAAGTGGGCGCCCCCTCTTGCGCGTCAGGTCGTGTGTCTCTTGCAAGATCGAAGCGATCGCATTGTCGATCCCGACCTCGTCGAATTCACAGCCCTTCGAACGCATGAATTTCCATTCCGGCAAGGAATGCAGAGGTTTGTCGTAACCGTTTAACATCACACCACCGAACACTGGTCACAATTCACTCGCAAACACCGGGAAAACACCCCGGATTCAATAACTTATCAGCTCAAAGGAAATGGAAGCCTGGCAGCAACACACGCACAAACTTCGTCAATTCCGCCCCAGTTGAGGCCAAAATGGATCGGAATTGTGGCATGAATGTGGCACATCAGTGACAATTCGGAAACAGTCTGTTTTTTGCTGGAAGAAAGCGTGCGCAGCGCCAAGGACACGGATCGGTCCGGCAAAGCCAGACACAGGCCAGCCGGCCGTTTTCCGTGCGTTCAGCTTTCGCTTTTACCGTCGCTCAGGCGGTCGAACGGATCGCCGCGCATCTTGTCGGGCAGGTTCTGCGCGGCGTCCAAGTCCGGTACGTGAAAACCGCGGGTCCATCGCTCGGGCAGTTTTTCGACGCCGCGCGCCACTCTGCGGGACCAGCGGACCTGCCCCTGTCTGAGCCGCGCGGCCCAATCCGGTTTCCGGCGTTCCAGTTTTTCGAACCCGCGGCAGGCCAGTTCCGAGAACCGGTCATGGCCCAGAGTCCAGTATGAAATCAAGAAGATGGCGATACCCAGGACCAGGATCGACGGCAACAGCCAGGGCCGCCAGATCATGACCACCAGCACCGCCGCAACCAGCACATGGCGCCAGGTCGGCTCGTATCGGCGCGACCGGTTCGGAACCGGTTGAACAAAGCTCTTGAACTTGGGAGCGCGCGCCGGGACGGGACGATCGCGCGGCGGGATGCGGGCCAGTTCCGGCCCCCCGCAATCCTCCGCAGTCAGCCCGCTGCCGCTCAGGATCGCCCGGATGGCGGCATCGGTTCGGTCCTCATCCAGCTTGCGCGCCATGCCCTGCATCGAATCCCGTTTTGGCAAGGCGTGAATCGGTTTGTCGAATTCGCCCCACATTGTCCCCTCGCAATCCCATTTCCCCTGCCATTCGACCTGATTGCCGTCAGGCGGGAAACAATACGCTCGGATGAGACTTGCCTCTGTTGCGGCCCACATGACCGCAAGCCCACATTCTCGCCCCATAAACGGCAGAATTATGGCGATAGATGGGCCAATTGCGGGCGGTCAGCTCGGATCGCGCCAGCGGTTGACGATGGGATAGCGGCGATCCAGCCAGAAGGACCGGTTGCTGAGCCGCGTGCCCGGCGCCGACTGGAACCGTTTGTATTCGCTGACATAGATCAGATGCTCCACCCGCTTGGCGGTGTCCCTGTCGAAGCCCGCCGCAACGCAATCCGAGATCGAACCGTCCTTGTCCACGAGAATGTCGAGGATCCCGTCCAGCACCTCGTAGTCGGGCAGACTGTCGCTGTCCTTCTGATCCTCGCGCAGTTCGGCGCTCGGCGGCTTGTCGATGATGGACGGGCGGATCACCTCGCCCGCCGGCCCCATCATCCAGTCGCGATGATTGGCGTTGCGCCAGCGGCAGGTTTCAAAGACCCGGGTCTTGTAGAGATCCTTGATCGGGTTGTAGCCGCCGTTCATGTCGCCGTAGATCGTGGCATAGCCCACCGCGATCTCGGACTTGTTGCCGGTCGTCAGCAGCATCTCGCCGAACTTGTTGGAAATCGCCATCAACAGCAGGCCGCGCAGGCGCGACTGGACGTTTTCCTCGGTGATGCCCGGCTCCTGCCCGGCAAACAGCGGCGCGAGCGTGTTCGTGACCGCGGCGCGGCACTCGGAAATCGGGACGTGGTCGTATTGAACGCCCAGTGCCTTGGCCACCGCTTCGGCATCTTCCAGCGACGCGGCGCTGGTATATTCCGATGGCAGCATAACGCACCGCACGTTCGCAGGCCCCAGCGCATCGACGGCGATCGCCGCGACCAATGCGGAATCCACCCCGCCGGACAATCCCAAGACCGCCTTTTGGAACCCGGTCTTGGCCATGTAGTCGCGCAGGGCCTGCACCATGGCGCGGTAATCCTGCTCCCACACGTCCGGCAGCGGCGCGATCTCGCCGGGCACGATGCGCCAGCCCTCGTCGCCCCGCTCCAGGTCGAGATGCGCGATGGCCTCGTCAAAGACCGGCATGCGAAACGCCAGCTCCCCATGCGGGTTCAGCGCGAAAGTGCCGCCGTCGAACACCTGATCGTCCTGACCGCCCACCATGTTGAGGTAGATGAGCGGCAACCCCGTTTCGACGACCCGCGCCACCATGTGGTTGATGCGCACGTCGAACTTGTCGCGGAAATACGGAGAGCCGTTCGGAACCAGCAGGAACTCGGCGCCGGTCTCGGCCAGCGTTTCGGTCACGTCCTCGTGCCAGCTGTCCTCGCAGATCGGGCTGCCGACGCGGGTATTGCCCACGGAATATGGCCCGCCCAGCGGGCCTGCGTCAAAGATGCGCACCTCGTCGAACACGGTCTCGTTCGGCAGGTGATGCTTGAGCACCTGGCTGGCGATCTTGCCGCCCTTGAGGATCAGGTAGGCGTTGTACAGCCGCCCGGCCTCGATCCACGGACCGCCGATGGCCAGCGCGGGGCCGTCCGCGCATTCCTCGGCCAGCGCCTCGACCGTGGCGATCGCCGCGTCGTGAAAGACCGGTTTCATCACCAGATCCTGGGTGTTGTAGCCGGTGATGAACATTTCGGGCAGCGCCACCAGATCGGCGCCCGCGGCCCGGCCTTCCTCCCACGCGCGCAACGCCTTGTCGGCATTGCCGTTCAGATCGCCGACGACCGGATTGAGCTGCGCCAGCGTGATGCGGAAACGGTCGGCCATGCTGCCCCTCTTGTTCACGACATACCCCAAGCCATTTATCAGATCGCGCCCCGAGGGAAAGGCCAATGCGGCAAAAGACGTTGCCCCCGTTTCGCCGGTAGCCTAAGTTTCGGCCTGACGAGCAGGACAATCTTGCAATCCGGGCAGACAGGGGCACCGATGTTCTCGATCCGCAAAACCATCGCAACGGCGGCACTTGGGGCGCTGGGAGGGACAGCCTGGGCGCAGGATGACCAGATCCTGATCACCGAGGACGATGTCGGCGGCGTGTATGAGGGCACCTTCAAGGGCGGGCTTCAGCATGGCACCGGCACCTATCGCTTGCCCAACGGGTACGAATACACCGGCCAGTGGGTCGATGGCGAGATCCAGGGCAAGGGCGTGGCGCGCTTTGCCAGCGGCTCGGTCTATGAAGGGGAGTTCGCCAAGGGCAAGCCGCACGGAGTGGGCAAGATCGTCTATCCCGATGGCGGAACCTATGAAGGCGAATGGAAGGACGGCATCATCGACGGAACCGGGATCGCCGTCTATGCCAGCGGCTTTCGCTACGAGGGCGGATTTCAGAATGCCCAGCATCACGGCAAGGGCGTCATGCGCGGGCCGGACGGCTATGTCTATGACGGCGACTGGGTGGAAGGCCGCAAGGAAGGGTTCGGCAGGATCACCTATCCCGACGGTGCCACCTATGAAGGCGACGTGAAGGATGGCCAGCGGCACGGTCAGGGCACGCTGACTCTGGCCGATGGCATGACCTACAGCGGCGCGTGGGACGGCGGGCAGATCACCGGCAAGGGCGTGCTGACGCAGGCCAACGGCGACGTCTACGAGGGCGACCTGATCGAGGGCCGCCGCGAAGGACTGGGCAAGGTCATCTATCCCAACGGCGACTACTACGAAGGCGAGTTTCTGGACGACCGCCGCCATGGGCAGGGCACGTTCGTGGGTGTGGACGGGTATCGCTATACCGGCCAATGGGTCAACGGCCAGATCGAAGGCTCGGGCGAAGTCACGTATCCTGACGGCTCCGTCTATGTCGGCGAATTCGGGGCGGACCTGGCCGACGGCAGGGGCAAGATCACCTATCCGGACGGATCGAGCTATGACGGCGAATGGATCGCCGGCGTGATCGAGGGCGAAGGCACCGTGACCTACGCCAACGGCGTGGTCTACAAGGGTCAGCTGAAGAACGCGCAGTACCACGGCACGGGCATCATGACCTACCCGGACGGCTATCGCTACGAAGGCGACTGGGCCAACGGAATGCGCCACGGCGAGGGCGAGGCGACCTATCCGGACGGATCGGTCTATACCGGCCAGTACGCCAACGGCCAGCGGCACGGCCAGGGCGAGATCGTGATGGCGGACGGGTTCAAGTATGCCGGCCAGTGGACCGAAGGAAAGATCACCGGCGTGGGTGTTGCGACCTATGCCAACGGCGACGTGTACGAAGGCAGCTTCTTGAACGGCAAGCGCCAGGGCGAAGGCACGATGCGCTATGCCGACGGTCAGGAGGAAAGCGGCACCTGGGAAAACGGTGCCCTGACCCAGAACGACGCCACCCAGGTCGAATCCGAAACCCCGGTCGAAAACACCGTGCAGAGCGAATAGGCGCCGGCGACCGCCTGGGCAGCGCCGGCGCAAGCGCCTGGATCAGGTCAGATCCTTGTAGCTGATCTCGCGCGTGTCGGCGCCCGGCCCGGCCTTTTCGCGGCGCACGATCAGGCGGTTCAGGGCGTTGATATACGCCTTGGCCGAGGCCACGACGGTATCGGTATTCGCGGATTGACCGGTGGCGATCATGCCATCCTCTTCCAGCCGCACCGAAACGGTGGCCTGCGCGTCGGTGCCCTCGGTCACGGCATGGACCTCGTAGAGCTGCAGATGCGCCTTGTTCGGATAGAGCAGCCGGATCGCCTTGAAGGTCGCGTCCACGGGACCGTCGCCATGTTCCGTGGCGGTGACATCCTTGCCGTCGATCTCCATCTCGACCGTCGCTTCCGCCGGTCCGCCGGTGCCGCAGACGACCTTCATCGAGACCAGATGCAAGCGATCGTTCTTGGCGTCCTCGCCCGAATGCATCAGCGCGATCAGGTCGTCGTCGAACACTTCCTTCTTGCGGTCGGCCAGTTCCTTGAACCGGATGAACACGTCCTTGAGCTGATTGTCGCCCACCTCGTAGCCGAGGTTGTTCAGCTTGTCGCGCAGGGCGGCGCGGCCGGAATGCTTGCCCAGCGGCAGAGATGTTCCCGACAGCCCGATATCCTCGGGGCGCATGATCTCGAAATTCTCGCGGTTCTTCAGCATCCCGTCCTGATGGATGCCGCTTTCATGGGCAAAGGCGTTCTTGCCCACGATGGCCTTGTTGTACTGGACCGGAAAGCCCGACACCGTGGCCACCCGCCGCGACACGTGCATGATCTTGGTGGTGTCCACGCCGGTCCGCCACGGCATGATGTCGTTGCGGGTCTTGAGCGCCATCACCACTTCCTCGAGCGCGGTGTTGCCCGCGCGTTCACCCAGGCCGTTGACGGTGCATTCGATCTGCCGGGCACCGCCTGCGACGGCGGCAAGCGCGTTGGCGGTGGCCATGCCCAGATCGTTGTGGCAGTGGGTTGCGAACACGACCTCGTCCGCACCCGGAACGGTTTCGATCAACTTCTTGATCAGATTGGTCTTTTCGGTCGGCGCTGTATAGCCGACGGTATCGGGAATGTTGATCGTGGTGGCGCCGGCCTTGATCGCGATCTCGATCACGCGGCAGAGATAATCCCACTCGGTCCGCGTCGCATCCATCGGCGACCATTGCACGTCTTCACAGAGGTTGCGGGCGTGGCTGACGGTTTCATGGATCTTTTCAGCCATCTCGTCCTGCGTGAGGTTCGGAATGGCCCGGTGCAGCGGCGAGGTGCCGATGAAGGTGTGAATCCGGTTCTTCTCGGCGTGTTTCACCGCGTCCCAGCAGCGGTCGATATCGGCGAAATTCGCGCGGGCCAGCCCGCAGATGCGGGCGTTTCTGGCGCGTTGTGCGATTTCCGTCACCGCACGGAAGTCGCCTTCGGAGGCGATGGGAAACCCGGCCTCGATGATGTCCACGCCCATTTCGTCGAGCAGTTCGGCGATTTCAAGCTTTTCGTCATGGGTCATGGTCGCGCCGGGGCTTTGCTCGCCGTCGCGCAGCGTGGTGTCGAAGATCAAGACTCGGTCTTGGTCGGTCACGGTCGTCATGTCGGTGTCTTTCTTGTCTGTCCTAAAGCCAAATGGCGCGCAGGCGTCCTCCTCTGAGCGGGCGCGCCGATTGGCACGCTCAGAGGCGGATTAGGATCAGTAGGCCGCGCAGAACCGCGCCGCAGGGGGCGGCGGGGGTGGAGGGGATATCTGCGCGGTTGATCATGGAGCCGAGTTTATACAGCGCCGCGCGGGAATGGGAAGCGGCAATTTGACCGGTTTGTACGCCGAATTTCAGCAGGCTGTCCGGTTTGTACGACGTGAAACCGGCGGCGCGCGGGGTCAGAGACCGGCGAAGATCCGGTCCAGCCGCGCCGTCTCGTCCGCCAGCCCGAAGGGCGCGTTGACGAAGACCATGCCGGAGCCGACCATCCGGTGCCCGTCGCGGGCCGGGGGAAAGCGGACCTCGTGGCGCAACGCGCCGGGCAGGTCTTGACGTTCGAGCGCGGCCAGCATCGGGGCATGGCGGCCGTCGGTCAAAATCGGATACCAGAGCGCGATCACGCCCACGTTCCATTTGCGGTGCAGCTTGGCGATCAGGCCCGGCAGGCGGTCGTATTCGGATTTGACCTCGAAGCTCGGGTCGATCAGCAGCATCCCGCGCCGCGGCGTGGGCGGCAGCAGGGACTGGGCCAGTTCGAACCCGTCCTGCTTGTGGATGCGGGCGGCGACGGGGTCGAGCGCCCGCGTGAGGGCGGCGTGCTCCTGCGGGTGCAGCTCGGCGAAATGCAGGCTGTCCTGCGGCCGGAGAAGGGTTGCCGCGATCAGGGGCGAGCCGGGATAGACCTGCGGACCATGCCGGTCCCGCACCTCGGCCACGGTACGGACCAGCGGGTGCGCCGGCTCGAACCAGGTTTCGCGCAGGGCGCGCCGGATGCCCGCCGCGGCCTCGCCGGTGCGGGCGGCCTCGGCGGCGTCGAGGCGGTAGAGACCGCGGCCGGCATGGGTTTCGACATAGGTGAGCGGCTTGTCCTTTCGGGTCAGATAGGCAAGGGCTGTGGCCAAAAGAGCATGCTTGTGCACATCCGCCAGATTCCCGGCGTGGTAAATGTGTTGATATGACAGCATGATCGCTCTTAAAGTCCTTTCCAAAAGAGGCAGAAAGGCGCTGATTGACGTGGAATCAGCCCTTTTACCGAGCGGGTTTGCGCCCTATAAGTCATCCGTCCCGGACCCGTCGAGTCGTGGGTACAAGAATAATTCTGGCAAGCAGGGTCACTTACATGGCGATCTTTGGTAATCTGGGCGGCCTGTTCTCGTCGGACATGGCCATCGACCTTGGGACCGCGAACACGCTGGTCTATGTCAAGGGTCGCGGTGTGATCCTGTCCGAACCGTCGGTCGTGGCCTACCACGTCAAGGACGGCGTCAAGAAGGTTCTGGCCGTGGGCGAGGACGCCAAGCTGATGCTGGGCCGGACACCGGGTTCGATCGAGGCGATCCGGCCAATGCGCGAAGGGGTGATCGCCGATTTCGACACCGCCGAGGAAATGATCAAGCATTTCATCCGCAAGGTGCACAAACGCTCGACCTTTTCCAAGCCCAAGATCATCGTCTGCGTCCCGCATGGGGCGACGCCGGTCGAGAAACGCGCCATCCGCCAGTCGGTTCTGTCGGCGGGCGCGCGGCGCGCCGGGCTGATCGCGGAACCCATCGCCGCGGCGATCGGGGCGGGAATGCCGATCACCGATCCGACCGGCAGCATGGTCGTGGATATCGGCGGCGGCACCACCGAGGTGGCGGTCCTGTCGCTGGGCGACATCGTCTATGCCCGTTCGGTCCGGGTGGGCGGCGACCGCATGGACGAGGCCATCATCAACTATCTGCGCCGCCAGCAGAATCTCTTGGTGGGCGAATCCACCGCCGAGCGGATCAAGACCACGATCGGCACCGCGCGGATGCCAGATGACGGGCGCGGGCAGTCGATGCAGATCCGCGGCCGCGACCTGCTGAACGGCGTGCCCAAGGAAATCGAGATCAGCCAGGCGCAGGTGGCCGAGGCCCTGTCGGAACCGGTGCAGCAGATCTGCGAGGCGGTGATGACGGCGCTGGAGACCACGCCGCCCGATCTGGCCGCCGACATCGTGGACCGGGGCGTGATGCTGACCGGCGGCGGGGCGCTGCTGGGCGATCTGGACCTGTCGCTGCGCGAACAGACCGGCCTGGCCGTGTCGATCGCCGACGAGAGCCTGAACTGCGTGGCGCTCGGCACCGGCAAGGCGCTGGAATACGAGAAACAGCTGCGCCACGCGATTGACTACGACAGCTGAGGCGCGCACCCTCTGACGCACGGGTCAACGCGACGGCGCGACGAGCACCGGAAGGAGTCCTGTGGCAAAGGACCGTTCACAGCGCGACGACTACACCGCCCCCCTGCGCCGCCTGCTGTTGGGGGTGGTGCTGTTGTGCCTCTTCGGCATCTTCCTGGTCTGGCGGATCGACAGCCCCCGGGTCGAGCGGTTTCGCGCGCAGGTGGTGGACAAGGTGGTGCCCTCGATGGACTGGGCCATGGTTCCGGTCACGGCGACGATCAACCTGGTGCGCGATTTCCAGAGCTATCAGCGGCTGAGCGAACAGAACCGCGAACTGCGCAGCGAGCTGCGCCAGATGCGCGCCTGGAAGGAGGCGGCGCTGCAGCTTGAGCAGGAGAACGCGCGGCTTCTGGATCTCAACAACGTGCGGCTGGACCCGCGCCTGACCTATGTGACCGGGGTGGTGATGGCCGACAGCGGGTCGCCGTTCCGGCAGTCGGTGCTGCTGAACGTCGGCGCGCGCGACGGCATCGTGGACGGCTGGGCGGCGATGGACGGGATCGGCGTGGTCGGACGGATTTCGGGGGTCGGCCCCGACACCGCGCGGGTGATCCTGCTGACCGATGCGGCCAGCGCGATCCCGGCGACGATTCAACCGTCGGGCCAGACCGCGCTGGTGGCCGGCGACAACACCGCCGCGCCCGTCATCGACTTTCTGGAGAACCGCGAA
Organism: Ruegeria sp. BHSB196; assembly: GCF_059613135.1. Lineage (NCBI taxonomy): Bacteria > Pseudomonadati > Pseudomonadota > Alphaproteobacteria > Rhodobacterales > Roseobacteraceae > Ruegeria > Ruegeria sp. BHSB196. The sequence continues at coordinate 58,121 of NZ_JBXWRY010000019.1, read as the reverse complement.
CTGGTGCGCCCCGGCGACCGGGTGGTGTCGTCGGGCGATGGCGGCGTGTTCCCGGCCGGGCTGCTGATCGGGCAGGTGGCGCAGGATCCCGGTGGGCGGCTGCGGGTGCGGCTGGCGGCGGATTTCGAGCGGCTGGAGTTCCTGCGGGTGCTGCGCTATCACCCGGCGGCGCCGATCACCGATCCCGGCGGCATCGTGACGCCGCGCGGACCGGCCGCGGCGCTGCGCCCCGAGGAGGCCGCCGATGGATAGGTTCGCGGCCTCGCATATCTGGATCATGCGGCTGCTCTATGTCTGGCTGGCGCTGGTGATCGTGTTCTTTCACCTGCTGCCGCTGAGCACCCTGCCCGCGCGATGGGCGCCGCCCGACCTGCTGATCGCCCTGACCTTTGCCTGGACGCTGCGGCGGCCGGATTTCGTGCCGATCGCCAGCGTCGCCGTCGTCATGCTGATGGCCGACCTGCTGCTGCAGCGGCCGCCGGGGCTGCTGGCGGGGCTGGTGGTGGGCGGCTGCGCCTATCTGCGGTCGGTCTCGGGGGCGGCGCGCGACGCCGGGTTTGCCGGGGAATGGATGACCGTGGGCATCGTGCTGATCGCGGTCGCGGTGCTCAACCGCGTCGTGCTGGGCCTGTTCGCCGTCGGGCAGGCGCCGTTCTGGCTGGTCGTGTTCCAGCTGGTGCTGACCATCGCCGTCTATCCGCCGGTGGTCTGGTTCAGCCAGTCGGGCCTGGGGGTGCGGCGGCCTGCGGCCACCGATGCCGAAGCGATGGGAGGGCGGGCGTGAAACGCAATCCCAAGGAGCTGAGCCGCATCCACCGCCGGTTTTCCCGGCGGGCGCTGGTGCTGGGCGGGCTGCAGGCCGCCTTCGTCGGCGCGCTGGTCACGCGGATGCGCTACATGCAGGTGGAACAGGCCGACCAGTTCCGGCTGCTAGCCGAGGAGAACCGCATCAACATCCGCCTGATCCCGCCCAGCCGCGGCGAGATCTATGACCGCAACGGGCAGATCATCGGCCAGAACTCGCCCTCGTACCGGATCGTCATCGTGCCCGAGGATGCCGGCGACGTGGACGCGGTGATCGCCGATCTGTCCCGGCTCATCCCGCTCAGCGCCGAAGAGCTGGACCGCGCCCGCGCCGAGATGCGCCGGTCGGCGCCGTTCCTGCCGGTCACGCTGGCCGATCAGGTGACGTGGGAGGACATCTCGAAGGTCGCCATCAACGCCCCCGCCCTGCCCGGCATCACCCCCGAGGTGGGCCAGACGCGGCTGTATCCCCGGTACGAGGATTTCGCCCATGTGGTCGGCTATGTCGGCCCGGTCAGCGACTATGACCTGAGCCAGCTGTCCGACCCCGAGCCGGTGCTCCGCATTCCCCGGTTCCAGATCGGCAAGGTGGGGCTGGAGGCCAAGAAGGAGGACGTGCTGCGCGGCAAGGCCGGGGCCAAGCGCGTCGAGGTCAACGCCACCGGCCGGATCATGCGCGAGCTGGACCGGCGCGAGGGCGAGGCCGGGGCCGACCTGCAACTGACCGTCGATGCCGACCTGCAGCAATACGTGCAGGCCCGGCTGGCCGGGGAAAGCGCCGCCGCGGTGGTCATCGACTGCGAGACCGGCGATCTGCACGCGATCTGCTCGTCCCCGAGCTTTGACCCGAACCTGTTCGTGCGCGGCATCTCGGTCGCCGATTACCGGGCGCTGACCGAGGACAAGTACCGCCCGCTGGCCAACAAGAGCGTGCAGGGCACCTATCCGCCCGGCTCGACCTTCAAGATGATCACCGCGCTGGCCGCTCTGGAGGCCGGTCTGGTCGGGCCCGAGGACACCGTCTATTGCCCCGGTTTCCACAAGGTCGGAAGCCGCCGCTTCCACTGCTGGAAACGCGGCGGCCACGGCTACATGAACCTGCTCAACTCGCTCAAGCAAAGCTGCGACGTGTACTATTATGACGTGGCGCTCAAGGTCGGGATCGACCGGATCTCGGCGATGGCGAACAAGTTCGGGCTGGGCGTCAGGCACGACATTCCGATGTCCGCCGTCGCCGAGGGTCTGGCGCCGGACCAGGCGTGGAAAGAGCGGACGCATGGCGAAGAGTGGCTGATCGGCGACACCGCGAACGCCTCGATCGGACAGGGGTTCATGCTGGCCTCGCCGCTGCAGCTGGCGGTGATGTCGGCGCGGATCGCGACCGGGAGGTCGGTCACGCCCCGGCTTGTCAAGTCGATCGACGGGGTCGAGCAGCCCTCGGGCGCGGGCGAGCCGCTGGATGTCAACCCCAACAACCTGCGGCAGCTGCAGCGCGCGATGTATGCGGTGTCGAACGACCGCCGCGGCACCGCCTATCGCAGCCGCATCATCGACGAAGCCTATCGCATGGCCGGCAAGACCGGCACCAGCCAGGTCCGCAACATCACCGCCGCGGAACGTGCCGCGGGGGTGATCCGCAACGAGGATCTTCCGTGGGAGCGGCGCGACCACGCGCTGTTCGTCTGCTTCGCCCCGTTCGAGAACCCGAAATACGCGGTTTCGGTGGTGGTCGAGCATGGCGGCGGCGGGTCCAGGGCCGCGGCCCCCGTGGCGCGCGACGTGATGCTGCAGGCGCTCTACGGCGGCACGCCGCCGCTCGAAGCCTATCCGGTCGCCGACCGCGACCGGATCCGGGAACAGCAGCAGCGGCTGGAACGCGATCAGCGCCCCAAGGCGCGGCCGGACGGGAAGGACCGCGCATGAGCTATCTCGAATATGCGGTCAAATCCACGCCCAGCGGGCTGCGCAAGGTTCTCTACATGAACTGGCCGCTGACGCTGCTGCTGATCAGCGTGGCCTGCGTCGGATTCCTGATGCTCTATTCGGTGGCCGGCGGCTCGTTCACCCCCTGGGCCGAGCCGCAGATGGAGCGGTTCGTGCTGGGGCTGGCGGTGATGTTCGCCGTTGCCATGGTGCCGATCTGGTTCTGGCGCAACATGTCGGTGCTGGCCTATCTGATCTCGCTGGGCCTGCTGGTGCTGGTCGAGGTGATGGGCACGGTGGGCATGGGCGCGCAGCGCTGGATCGACCTGGGCTTCATGCGGCTGCAGCCCTCGGAGCTGATGAAGGTCACGATGGTGATGCTGCTGGCGGCCTATTACGACTGGCTGCCGGAACAGAAGATCTCGCGCCCGCTCTGGGTCTTGCTGCCGGTCGTCATGATCCTGATCCCCACCGCGCTGGTGCTCAAGCAGCCGGATCTGGGCACCGCGATCCTGCTGCTGGCGGCGGGGGGCGGGCTGATGTTTCTGGCCGGAGTCCACTGGGCCTATTTCGCGGCGGTGGTCGCGGCAGGCCTGGGCCTGATCACCACGGTGTTCAGAAGCCGGGGCACCGACTGGCAACTGCTCAAGGATTACCAGTTCCGGCGCATCGACACCTTTCTGGACCCCTCGACCGACCCGCTGGGCGCGGGGTATCACATCACCCAGTCCAAGATCGCACTGGGATCCGGCGGCTGGAGCGGACGCGGATTCATGCAGGGCACCCAGTCGCGGCTGAACTTCCTGCCGGAAAAGCACACCGACTTCATCTTCACCACCCTGGCCGAGGAATTCGGCTTCGTCGGGGGGGTCTCGCTGCTGCTGCTCTACACGCTGATCCTGCTGTTCTGCACCGCCACGGCGCTGGCCACCAAGGACCGGTTCTCGTCGCTGGTGACGCTGGGCATCGCGCTCAACTTCTTCCTGTTCTTCGCCGTCAACATGTCGATGGTGATGGGCCTGGCGCCGGTGGTCGGCGTGCCGCTGCCGATGGTGAGCTATGGCGGCTCGGCCATGCTGGTGCTGATGGCCGCCTTCGGCATCGTGCAGAGCGCCCATATCCACCGCCCCCGATAAGGACGATCCCCCGCCCATGACGATCAATGTGCTGTTTTCCGCGCGCCCGGCGCTCTGGCCGGTCTACGAGCCGCTTCTGCGGGGCTGCCTGGCCGAAACCGGCCTGGCCTTCGAACTGGGCACCGCGTTCGACCCGGCCGAGGTCGATTACGTGGTCTATGCCCCCAATGGCGGGCTGCGGGATTTCACCCCGATGACGCGGCTCAAGGCGGTGCTGAGCCTCTGGGCCGGGGTCGAGAGCATCGTCGGCAACGAAACCCTGACCGTGCCGCTGGCGCGGATGGTCGATCACGGGCTGACCGAGGGGATGACCGAATGGGTGGTGGGCCATGTGCTGCGCTATCACCTCGGCACCGACCGGCACGTTCTGGACCAGACGGGGGAATGGCGGCCCGAGCCGCCGCCGCTGGCGCGGGACCGGCAGGTCGCGGTGCTGGGCCTGGGCGCGCTCGGCGCGGCGGCGGCGCAGGCGCTGGCGGCGCTGAATTTCCGCGTCACCGGCTGGAGCCGGTCGCCCAGGGCGGTGCCCGGCGTGACCTGCCTGCACGGGCGCGACGGGCTGCGCGCGGCGCTGGCGGCGGCCGAGATCGCCGTCCTGCTGCTGCCGGACACGCCCGCCACCGAGAACCTGCTGAACGCCGAAACCCTGGCGCTGATGCCCCGGGGGGCGCGCCTGCTCAATCCGGGGCGCGGCACGCTGATCGACGACGCGGCGCTGCTGGCGGCGCTGGACGCGGGCCGGATCGGGCATGCCACGCTCGACGTGTTCCGGACCGAGCCGCTGCCGCCCGGCCATCCCTACTGGGCGCATCCCAGGGTGACGGTCACGCCGCACATCGCCTCGGAAACCCGCCCCGAGACGGCGGCCCGGGTGATCGTCGAGAACATCCGGCGGGGCGAGGCGGGCGAACCCCTGCTGCATCTGGTGGACCGCGCCCTGGGCTACTGAAAAGGCCCGCGCCCCTTCATCTTGCCGGAAATACTCCCGCCGGAGGCGTGCGCCGCAGGCGCAATCCGGCGCTCAGGCCGCCACCAGCCCGCGCCCCCTGAGCAGCGCCTCGACCCCCGGCAAGCGCCCGCGGAACGCCAGGTACAGATCCTCGGCCTCGCGCGAGCCGCCGGTGGACAGGATGTTGCGCTCCAGCGCGCGGGCCTGATCCGGGTCGAAGGCGCCGCCCGCCTCCTCGAAGGCGGCGAAGGCGTCGGCATCCATCACCTCGGACCACATGTAGCTGTAATAGCCCGAGCTGTAGCCGTCGCCGGCGAAGACATGGGCGAAATGCGGCGTGGCGTGGCGCATGCCGATGGCATGGGGCATGCCGATCCCGGCCAGCACCTCGGCCTGTTTCGCCATCGGGTCGGCCGGGGCCGGTCCGTCGTGAAAGGCCAGATCGACCAGCGCCGAGGCGACGTATTCGACGGTCTGGAAGCCCATGTCGAACCTGGCGGCGGCCAGAACCTTGTCCAGCATCGCGCGCGGCATCGGCGCACCGGTCCCGGCATGGGTGGCGAACTCGGCGAGCACCTCGGGCACTTCCAGCCAGTGCTCGTAGAGCTGGCTGGGCAGTTCCACGAAATCGCGCGCCACCGAGGTGCCGGAAATGCTTTCATAGGTCACGTCGGACAGCATCTGGTGCAGCGCGTGGCCGAATTCGTGGAACACCGTGCGCGCGTCGTCATAGGACAAAAGCGCCGGGTCGCCCTTGGCGAAGTTGCAGACGTTGATGACGACGGGGGTCTTGCGGCCGGGGAATTTCGCCTGCTGCCGCATGGCGCTGCACCAGGCGCCCGAGCGTTTCGAGCTGCGGGCGAAATAGTCGCCGATGAAGACCGCCACGTGCCGCCCCCCGCGCGTCACCTCCCACGCGCGGCAGTCCGGGTGATAGAGCGGCACGTCGAGCGGGCGGAATTCCAGCCCGAACAGGCGGTTGGCGCAGGCAAAGGCGGCCTCGATCATCCGGTCGAGCTGCAGGTAGGGTTTCAGCTCGGCCTCGTCCAGATCGTGCTCGGCCTTGCGCCGCTTCTCCGCGTAGTAGCGCCAGTCCCAGGGTTCCAGCGGCCCGTTGACGCCATCCGCCTGCATCATCCGGGTCAGAACCTCGGCATCGGCCTCGGCGCGCGCCCGGGCCGGTTCCCAGACCTGCATCAGCAGGTCGCGCACCCGGTCCGGTGTGCGGGCCATTTCGGTTTCCAGCTTGTAGTCGGCGAAGCTGGCGTAGCCCAGCAGCCTGGCGCGTTCCGCCCGCAGCTTCAGGATCTCGGCGGCGATGGCGCGGTTGTCGGTCTCGCCGCCCTTCGCGCCGCGGGCGGTCCAGGCGCGATAGGCGGTCTCGCGCAGGTCGCGGCGCGGGGAGAATTGCAGGAACGGCACGATCAGCGAGCGCGACAGGGTGACGACCGGACCATCGGCGCCCTTTTCCCGGCCCGCCTCGCGGGCGGCGTCGATCACGAATTGCGGCAGGCCGTCCAGATCGCCATCGGCCAGCGGCAGGAACCAGTCGCGTTCATCCGCCAGAAGGTTCTGCATGAAGGCGGTGCCCAGTTCCGCCAGCCGCGCCTTGATCTCCTTCATCCGCGCTTCGGCCGCGCCTTCCAGCGCCGCGCCCGCGCGGACGAAGCCGCGATGCGACAGCATCAGGACGCGCTGCTGTTCGTCGGTCAGGTCCAGCGCGTCGCGCTGCTCCCAGACCGCGGCGATCCGGCGGAACAGCGCCTTGTTGGCGTAGATGTCGGCGAAATGCGCGGCGAGCTTGGGCGAAAATTCCCGTTGCAGGGCTTCGCGTTCGGGGTTGCTGTCGGCACCGGCGACGGTGAAGAACACCGCGATGACCTTTTCCAGCTGCGCCCCCGCCGCCTCGAGCGCCTCGACGGTATTGGCGAAGCTCGGCGGTTCGGGATTGCCGGCGATGGCGTCGATCTCGGCCGCGTGGGCCGCCAGCGCCTGTTCCATCGCCGGGGCGAAATCGTCGTCGGCAATCTGCGAAAACGGCGCGATTTCGAACGGGGTCTGCCAGTCGGCAAGGATCGGGTTGGTCATGCGGGTCTCCTTTGCGGTCAAGCTAGGAGCGGGGCCGGCAATGGTCCAGAGGCGCCGGGCGCAAAACGACGGATCCTGACGGAATCCCACTTGCGCCCGCCCCGGCCTGCCCGCAGGGTCGGCCGCGAAGGGAGACAGGACATGACCAGACCGAACCGCCGCACCGGCCCGATGACCACCGCCATCCATGCGGGCGACCCGCCCGATCCGGCGACCAACGCCTCGACACCGCCGATCCACATGAGTTCGACCTATCTGATGGACGATGTGGCCGGGTTCTCGGCCCATGACCTGACGCCGGACAGCCCCTATACCTATACCCGCTGGGCGAACCCGACCGTGGCCGGGCTGGAGACCAAGATCGCCGCCCTGCAGGGGACCGAAGCCTGTCTGGCCACGGCATCGGGCATGGCGGCGGCGGCGGCGATCTTTTTCACCTTCCTGTCCGCCGGCGATCACCTGATCATCTCGGACGTGTCCTATGCGGGCGTGGCGGAACTGGCCCGCGAGACCCTGCCGAGGATGGGAATCGCGGTGAGCCCGGTGAACATGGCGGACCCGGCGGCGGTCGCCGCCGCGCTCCGGCCCGAGACGCGGCTCATCCACACCGAAACGCCGGTGAACCCGATCGGGCGGCTCACCGATCTGGTGGCGGTGGCCGAACTGGCGCGGCAGGCCGGGGCGCTGCTGAGCTGCGATGCGACCTTTGCCTCGCCGCTGGGCATGGACACGGTCGGGCTGGGCGTCGATCTGACGATGCATTCGACCACCAAGTACATCGGCGGGCATGGCGATGCGGTGGGCGGCGCGGTGGCAGGCCGGGCCGATCTGGTGGCCCGGATGCGGGCCGAGGCGGCGATCCATCACGGGGCCGTGCTGTCGCCGTTCAATGCCTGGCTGATCGCGCGGGGCGCGGCGACCCTGCCCCTGCGGATGAAGGCGCACCAGGCCGGGGCGCAGGCGGTGGCGGAATGGCTGGAGTCGGACCCGCGCGTGACCCGCGTGATCTATCCCGGCCTGCCGTCGCACCCGCAGGCGGACCTGGCCGCGCGGCAGATGCGGAACAGCTCGGGCATGATCTCGTTCCAGGTGGGCGACGCGGCCACCGGCGAACGCATCGCGCAGCAGATGATCGAACGGCTGGAGATCGTCCACTATGCCGTGTCGCTGGGCCATCACCGCAGCCTGATCTTCTGGATGGGAACCGAGGGGTTGATGGAAAGCTCGTTCAAGCTGCAGGGCGCGCAGCGCGACGCCTACCGCGCCTATGCCGGGGACGGGATCTTTCGCCTGTCGGTCGGGCTGGAGGAGGCCGAGGACATCATCGCCGATCTCGACCGCGCGCTGGGATGACCGGGCTGCTCCCGCCCCCTTGCGGGGTTGGGCCGGGCCGCGCGCGGCGGCGCGCGGCGGCTGCGCCCGCGATCAGGGCGCGCCGCAGACCGGGCAATCCGCGCGCTTGCCCAGAGTGATCTTGCGGGATTCGCCATAAAGCGCGTCATAGATCAGCATCTCGCCCACCAGCGGCTGCCCGGCGCCGGTGATCAGCTTGACCGCCTCGACCGCCATCATCGAGCCCACCACCCCCGGCAGCGGCCCGATCACCCCGGCCTCGGCGCAGGACGGGGCGAGGCCGGGAGCCGGGGCCTCGGGGAAGATGCATTGATAGCAGGGGCCGGACCGGGCCGGGTGAAACACGCTCAGCTGCCCCTCCCACTGCGCCAGCGCGCCCGAGACCAGAGGTTTCGCGCCCGCGACGGCGGTCCGGTTCGACAGGTAGCGGGTGTCGAAATTGTCGGTGCCGTCGAGGATCACGTCATAGTCGGCGAAGAGGTCGGCGGCGATCTCGTCGGTGAGGCGGCGGTGATAGGGGCGGACGGTCACGTTGGGGTTCTGCGCCAGCATCGCGGCCTGGGCCGAGAACACCTTGGGCGTGCCGATGTCGGCGTCGCGGTGGATCACCTGCCGCTGCAGGTTGGCGTTTTCGACCACGTCGTCGTCGATCACCCCGATCGTGCCGACCCCGGCCGCGGCCAGGTATTGCAGCGCCGGCGCGCCCAGCCCCCCGGCCCCGATCACCAGCACGCGCGCCTGTTTCAGGCGCCGCTGCCCCGGCCCGCCGATCTCGCGCAGCACGATGTGGCGGGCGTAGCGGTCCAGCTCGGTTTCCGAGAACCGGTCCTGCGTCATCGGTCGATCCTCCGCTTCGCGGCCCGCCGCACGCCGCCGCAGCGCGGCCAGCAGGCGGGAATAGAGCAGCCCCAGCAGCACGAACCCGGCCAGGATCAGCCAGAGGGCCGGGGAGCGGCCGGTGGCCTCGCGCAGGGCATGGCCGTCGGGCAGCAGGAACTGGATCAGCAGCACGCCGGCGAACAGCACGGCGACCGGGATCAGCCGGGCCGTGCGCGACACGCCCATGGCATAGCCGAGCCCCCAGAGCGCGGCCGCGAGGACGAGGACCAGCAGCATCAGCCGCGCCCCGTCGAGCCGAAGCCGCCGCCGCCGCGCGCGGTCTCGGTGAGCCCCTGGGCCAGTTCGAACCGGGCCTGCAGCACCGGCGCGACCACAAGCTGCGCGATCCGGTCGCCATGGGCGATCACGAACGGCTCCTGCCCGGCGTTCAGCACGATCACGCCCAGCGGCCCGCGATAGTCGCTGTCGATGGTGCCGGGCGTGTTCGGCAGGGTGATGCCGTGCCTGAGCGCCAGGCCCGAGCGCGGCCGCACCTGCACCTCGTAGCCCGCCGGTATCTCGACGCGCAATCCGGTGGGCACCAGCAGGCGCTGGCCGGGGTCGAGCGTGACCGGCCCGCGGTCGGGAAAGCAGGCGCGCACGTCCGCGCCCGCCGCGCCCGCCGTTTCATAGGACGGCAGGGCCACGCCGGGATCGGCCCAGTCTTCTCGGATCACCCGGATCGCCACCATGCGCTTGTCCCCCGCTTGTTCGCTGTCCTGCCTGTCCCGCCCAGGGCGCGCGTCATCCGGCCAGGGCCGCCGCGATCCGCTGCGCCAGGCGCGCGGCCACGTCGTCCTTGCCCATGCGCGGCCATTCCTCGGCACCGTCGGCGGTGATCAGCACCACCGCGTTCTCGGCGCCGCCCATGATGCCGGTGGCGGGGCTCACGTCGTTGGCCACGATCCAGTCGCAGCCCTTGCGCGCCCGCTTGGCGGTTGCGTGTTCGATCACGTTGTCGGTTTCGGCGGCAAAGCCGACCACCAGGCGGGGCCGCCCGGTCTCCATCTGCGACACGCGCCTGAGGATGTCGGGGTTTTCGGCGAAGTCCAGCACCGGCAGCCCTTCGCGGCTTTTCTTGAGCTTGCGGTCCGAGGCGCTGGCGACGCGCCAGTCCGCCACCGCGGCGGCGAACACGCCGGCATCGACGGGCAGCGCGGCCTCGACCGCCTCGGCCATTTCGCGGGCGGTTTCCACCGCCACGACCTGAACGCCTGCGGGCGGCGGCACCTGCGCGGGGCCGGTGACGAACACCACCTCGGCCCCCAGCGCCGCCAGCGCCCGCGCCACGGCGGCGCCCTGCGCGCCCGAGGAGCGGTTGGCGATGTAGCGGACGGGATCGATGGGTTCGTGGGTCGGGCCGGAGGTGACGAGGACGCGCCTGCCGCGAAGCGGGCCGTCGCCCAGCGCCGTTTCGATAGCGGCGAGAATCTCCATCGGCTCGGCCAACCGGCCCGGCCCGTATTCGCCGCAGGCCATGTCGCCCTCGTTCGGGCCGACGAAGCGGATGCCGTCGGCGGCCAGCCGGTCGCGGTTGCGGCGGGTGGCCGGGTGGTTCCACATCCGCACGTTCATCGCGGGCGCGATCAGAACCGGCGTATCGGTGGCCATCAGCAGGGTCGAGGCCAGATCGTTCGCCAGACCCGCCGCCATCTTGGCCATCAGGTCGGCGGTGGCCGGTGCGACCACCACCAGATCGGCCGAGCGCGAGAGCTGGATATGGCCCATTTCGGCCTCGTCCGTCAGGTCGAAGAGATCGCGATAGACCTTTTCGCCGGCCAGCGCCGAAACCGATAGCGGCGTCACGAATTCCTCGGCGGCGGAGGTCAGGACCGGCGTCACCGCCGCGCCGCGTTCCCGCAGCCGGCGGATCAGGTCCAACACCTTGTAGGCGGCGATTCCGCCGCCGACGATCAGCAGGATGCGTTTGGACGCCAGCATGTGAGCCCCTCTCGGATTCCGGACCGCCCCGACATTAGGCAAGAGCCGGGCCATGCGCCAGTGGATTATCGGGCGGACTCAGTCCTGTTTCCGGAAGGCGAGGCAGGGGTCTTCGCGGTCGACCGCCGGGCTGTCGATCACCGCGTCGAAGTCGCCGGAGATCTGGCCCGCTTCGGACTGGCCCAGGGCAAACACCCGCAACCCAGGCCGCATGCGCGACAGAAAGGTGGGGATGCCGCGATCCTTGCGGGCGTGCCCGTTGCCGGTGATCACCACCACCGGCCCGTCCGTATCCTCGAGCGCCTGCAGCACCGCGCGGGTCAGCACGGCATCGCGCAGCCGCTGGATCGCGACCATCTGGGGCAGCATCTCGGGCGGCATCGCGTCGCAATGGGCGGCCTGCTGATCGGCCTCGCGCGCGGCCTGTTCCTCGGGCGAGAGCGGAATCGTGAGCCCATAGCGCGCCGCATCGGCCCCGAGGGCGGTTGCCGCGCCGCGTTCCATCGCCACCCGCGCGGCCTCGCGCGGGACCAGGGCGCCATAGACCGGCGCCCCGGCGGACGCCTTGAACACCGGCAGGTACATGGCCAGCGGCGGCCAGCCAAGCTCGGCCCATTTCAACGTGACCGCGAGAGTCTCCGGATCCGAGATCGCCTTTTGCGTGATCCGCGCCGCGCCTTCCTCGGTCAGCATTTCCCAGACCATCGCCGAGGGCTGGATGGCCTCGACCGCGGCGGCTTGCACCAGGTGGTGATGGCTGTTGTCATGGGTTTCGCCCAGAAGGATCACGTCGGAGGCGCGCATCTGCTCCAGCACATCCGCAGGGATCGCCCCGGACTCAGAAGCCGCCCCGAGCGGAGCGGCCAGGATCGCCACGCAGGCGACAAGCTGAATCGCGAGATGTCTCATGCGAAGAAGTGTTGCACCTCGCGCGACTGGGCTTCAAGGCTCTTGCGCATCTTGACGAATGCGGCGGCTTCGAGCTGACGGACGCGCTCCTTGGACAGGCCCAGTTCCTGCCCGAGGCTTTCGAGCGTCCGGGACGGTTCGCGCAGCTTGCGTTCGCGCACGATGAACCGTTCGCGGTCGTTGAGCGCCTGCATCGCCGAGAGCAGCCATTCGCGCAGCTGTTCGGTGTCGTGCCGGTGTTCGACCGATTCGGCGGCCTGTTCGCTGTCGTCTTCCAGCGTGTCGATCCATTCGCGCCCTTCGTCTTCGGAGGACTGCACGGCGTTGAGCGAGAAATCCGAACCGGACAGCCGCCCCTCCATCATCTCGACATCGCGCAGCGGCACGCCGATCTCCGCCGCGATCATCTGGTGGAGCTGGTGCTTGTCCAGATCCACACCGTCGCTGGCGGCCTCGCGTTCCAGCCGGGCCTGCACCCTACGCATGTTAAAGAACAGGGATTTCTGCGACGAGGTGGAGCCGGTGCGCACCATCGACCAGTTGCGCATCACGTAATCCTGAATGCTCGCCTTGATCCACCAGACCGCGTAGGTCGAGAACCGCACGCCGCGGTCGGGGTCGAACTTGTCGGCGGCTTTCATGAGGCCCAGTCCGGCCTCCTGAATCAGATCGTTCATCGGTGCGCCATAGCGCCGGAACTTGGCGGCCATGGAAATCGCCAGCCGCATGTAGGCGTTGATCAGACGGTGCAGGGCCTCCACATCCCTGTCATCCCGCCATGCATAGGCCAGACGCAGTTCGGTTTCCGCGTCCAGCAGTTCCGCCTTCATGGCCTGACGCGACATCGACAGGTCTTGCGGGTTGTCCAGTGCCATGCATCTCTCCCCAATTTGCAGGCGCGTGGCCGGGCTTGCCTTGCTTTGATGCTGTCGATACGCAGGGCAAAACAGGGTGGATCACCAGAAAGGTAATGAATGTGCCCCCGAGTTTAACCTTGATTCTTGGCGGCGCGGCCTCGGGAAAATCGGCGTTTGCCGAGCAACTTGTTGTTTCTTCTGGAAAATCGCGCGTCTATGTCGCCACATCACAAGTGTTTGATGAGGAAATGCGCCTGAAAATTGAGCAGCATATGGCGCGGCGGGGGCCGGATTGGACCACGATCGAGGCGCCGATGGATCTGGGCCCGGCCCTGTCGGGTCTGTCCGGCGACCGGATCTGTCTGATCGACTGCGCGACGATGTGGCTCAGCAACCACCTGCTGGCCGAGGGCGATCCGGACCGGGCGACCGGAGACTTGCTTGCCCAGTTGCGCGCCTGCCCGGCGCAGGTGGTGGTGGTCAGCAACGAAGTGGGCCAGGGCATCGTGCCCGAAAACGCGCTGGCGCGGCGGTTTCGCGAGGCGCAGGGGCGGCTGAACATCGCGCTGGCGGCCGAGGCCGATCTGGTGGTTCAGGTGACGGCCGGTCTGCCGCTGGTGTTGAAGGGGCGGTTGCCGTGACCCGGCTGCACCTGGTCCGGCACGGCCCGACCCATGCGCGCACCATGGTGGGCTGGTCCGACCTGCCCGCCGATCTGAGCGACCGCGCGGCGCTGGCGCGGCTGGCGGCGCATCTGCCCGCCGACGCGCTGGTCATCTCGTCGGATCAGGCGCGCGCGGCGGATACCGCGACCGCCATCCAGGGCGCGCGGGCGCGGCTGCCGCATCACGCCGATCTCCGCGAGATCAACTTTGGCCGTTGGGAACTGCGCCCCTTTGCCGAGATCGAGGCGGAAGACCCCGAACTGGCGCGGGCCTATTGGGACAATCCCGGCGAGGTGCGCCCGCCGCAGGGCGAAAGCTGGAACCAGGTGCGCGCCCGCGTGGATCGGGCGATCGACGCGCTGATCGAGGCCCATGCCGGGCGCGACCTGATCGTGGTGGCGCATTTCGGCGTGATCCTGACCCAGGTGCAGCGGGCGCTGGAACTGGACGCCGAGCAGGCCTTTGGCCACCGGATCGACAATCTGTCGGTCACCGAGATCGTCCGGCTGAAGACCGGCTGGTCGGTGGCGCGCATCAATCACCTGCCGTGATGGCGGGGCGCACAATTGATCGTTTCCCGTGGGCCGGCATGGCGCCTAACCTGCGCGCATGACCTATGACCTTTTCATCGGCGACCGGCTGTTTTCCAGCTGGTCCCTGCGCGGATGGCTGATGCTGGAACAGTTCGGCCTCCCCTGCCGCACGCATATGATCGGCCTCTATTCCGGTACCATGGCCGCGGACATGGCGCCGCTGGCGCCGGCCCGGCTGGTCCCGACGCTGCGCCTGCCGGATGGCACGGTGGTGGGCGAAAGCCTGGCCATGGCCGAAACCCTGGCCGAACGCCACCCGGATGCGGGCCTGTGGCCCCGGGACGCCGCGGCGCGGGCCACGGCCCGGTGGCTCTGCGCCGAGATGGCGGCCGGGTTTCACGCCCTGCGCGGGGAATGCCCGATGCAGTTGCTGCGGTGCCATCGCGGGTTCGACCCGTCGCCCGGCACGCGCGCCGATCTGGCACGGATCGAGACCCTGTGGGCGCATGCGCGGTCGGTGTCGGGGTCCGGGGCGGGGCCGCTCTTCGGCGCCCATTGCCTGGCCGACGTGTTCTATACGCCGGTGGCGGCGCGGATCGTGGGATACGGCCTGCCGGTGTCGCCCGAGGCGCGGGCCTATTGCGGCTACCTGCTGTCCCGGCCCGCCGTTCTGGCGTGGCGCGCGGAGGCGCTGAAGGTCCGTTACGACCCCTTTCCATACCCGATGGACCTGCCGGCGGACCCCTGGCCCGAATTCACGGCGGACGCGCAGCGCGCGGGGAGCGTTAACCCTTCTTAAACCGCCGCCGCGCTAGCAAGCTTCTGTTTACCACGAGCAGGAGCAGCATGGTCGCCCGCGCCCACACCGTTGCGTTCCAGGGGGTCGAGGCCCGCCCGGTCGAGGTGCAATGCGCCGTGACGCCGGGCCTGCCGGCCTTTTCCATCGTGGGCCTGCCCGACAAGGCGGTGTCCGAGGCGCGGGACCGGGTGCGCAGCGCGCTGAGTGCGATGGCCATCGCGCTGCCGTCGAAACGCATCACCATCAACCTGTCGCCCGCCGATCTGCCCAAGGAGGGCAGCCATTTCGACCTGCCCATCGCCATGGCCCTGCTGGCGGCGCTGGAGATCGTGCCGCCGGACGCGGTGGAAGGCGCGGTGGCCCTGGGCGAGCTGTCGCTGGACGGATCGCTGGTGCCGGTGGTCGGCGCCCTGCCCGCCGCCATGACCGCCGCCGAGCACAGCCGGATCCTGCTGTGTCCCCGCGCCTCGAGCGCCGAGGCGGCCTGGGTCGGGGCTACGCAGGTGATCGGCGCCGAGACGCTGGGTGCGGTGGTGCGGCATTTTTCCGGCCAGTCGCCCCTGCCCGACGCGCAGCCGGGCGAGGTCGATCTTGCGCCCTGCCCGCGCGACCTGCGCGACGTGAAGGGGCAGGAGCGGGCCAAGCGCGCGTTGGAAATCGCCGCGGCGGGGCGGCATCACCTGATCATGATCGGCACGCCCGGGTCGGGCAAATCCATGCTGGCGGCGCGCATCCCGGGCATTCTGCCGCCGCTCACCGCCGCCGAGGCCCTGGAAACCTCGATGATCCAGTCGCTGTGCGGGCTGCTGGACGAGGGCGGGATCAGCCGCACGCGGCCGTTTCGCGAGCCGCACCACACCGCCTCGATGGCGGCCATCGTGGGCGGCGGCAAGGGGGCCAGGCCGGGCGAGATCTCGCTGGCGCACAATGGCGTTCTGTTCATGGACGAGTTTCCGGAGTTCCCGCGCACGGTGCTGGAGACCCTGCGGCAGCCGATCGAGACCGGCGAGGTCATGGTGGCGCGGGCCAACGCCCATGTGAAGTACCCCTGCCGCTTCATGCTGGTCGCGGCGGCCAACCCCTGCAAATGCGGATACCTGTCCGATCCCGCCCGCGCCTGCACCCGCGCGCCCAATTGCGGCGAGGACTATCTGGGCCGGATTTCCGGCCCGCTGATGGACCGGTTCGACCTGCGGCTGGAGGTGCCGCCGGTGGAGTTCACCGATCTCGACCTGCCGCCGACGGGCGAAAGCTCGGCCACGGTGGCGGCGCGGGTGGCGGCGGCGCGCGAGGTCCAGGCGCGGAGGTTTCGCGATCATCCGTCGATCCGCCAGAATGCCGATGCCGAGGGCAAGGCGCTGGAGGAGGTCGCCACCCCCGACGCGGAGGGCAAGGCGCTGCTGCTCAAGGCGGCGGACCGGTTCGGGCTGTCGGCCCGCGCCTATCACCGCATCCTCAGGGTGGCGCGCACCATCGCCGATCTGGAGGGCGCCGAGGAGGTGCAGCGCACGCACGTGGCTGAGGCGCTGAGTTTCCGCCTGAGCGCCAAGGTCGGCGCCTAGAGCCGCGCCTCGATGGCCTGCCAGATCCTCTCGGCGACGTTCACCCCGTCGAACCGTTCCAGTTCCTGGATCCCGGTGGGCGAGGTGACGTTGATCTCGGTCAGGTAGTCGCCGATCACGTCGATCCCGACGAAGATCTGTCCCTTTTCCCGGAGCAGCGGCCCGATCCTGGCGCAGATTTCCCTGTCGCGCGCGCTCAGGCCCGCCTTTTCCGGGCGGCCGCCCACATGCATGTTCGAGCGTGTCTCGCCCTCGGCCGGCACCCGGTTGATCGCGCCCACCGCCTCGCCATCCACCAGGATCACGCGCTTGTCGCCGTTGCGCACGGCGGGCAGGAATTTCTGCACGATCAGCGGCTCGCGCGAAAAGCCGGTGAACAGCTCGTGCAGGGAGGACAGGTTCCGGTCGTTTTCGTCCAGCCGGAACACCCCCGCGCCGCCGTTGCCGTAGAGCGGTTTGAGGATGATGTCGCCGTGGCGCGCCTTGAACGCCTTGATGGTCTGCAGATCGCGGGCAATCGTGGTGGGCGGCGTCAGGTCGGGGAAGTCGAGCACCAGCAGCTTTTCGGGATAGTTGCGCACCCAGAACGGATCGTTGACCACCAGCGTCCGCCCCCGGAGCCGGTCGAGCAGATGGGTCGAGGTGATGTAGTGCATGTCGAAGGGCGGATCCTGGCGCAGCCAGACCACATCGTAGTCGCCCAGATCGACCTCGCGCTCGGGGCCCAGAACCGCCGGGTCGCCCGCCACCCGCTGCACGGTCATGTCGTGGCCGCGCGCAGTCACGCGCCCTTCCTGATAGGCGAGGTGATCGGGCAGGTAGAAGAACAGGTCATGCCCGCGCGCCTGCGCCTCTTCGGCGAGGCGGAACGAGCTGTCCGCGTTGATGTCCACGGCCCCGATCGGGTCCATCTGAAAGGCGATCTTCATGGCGCATCCCTCGTGTCGTCGCCCGATACATGGCGCAGCGCGACCGGGGGTGCAATGGCGATCAGGTCACATCAAAGGCGTTTTCGATGATCCGGAACCGCCCCGCGCCATCCACGAGGGCCACATCGAAGCGCATGTCGGTCAGCTGCCCGCCGGGTTCGCCCGCCAGGAACTGGCTGGCGGAGGCGGCGATGCGGTCCATCTGCCGGCGGGTCAGCCGTTCGGCGGCCTGGCCGAAGCTGGCGCTTTGCTTGACCTCGACGAAGATCACGGTGGCGCCGTCGCGCAGGATCAGGTCGATCTCGCCGCCGGGTCCGCGCCATCGCCGGCAGGCAACGCGGCAGCCGCGCCGTTCGTATTCGGCGGCGATCCGGTTTTCGGCCGCCAGACCGGCGTGATAGGCGGCGGTTCCGCGCGCGGCGCGTCGTTGCATGTCAGCCCTTTCCCAGTTCCAGCGCCCGCTGATAGATCTGGCGGCGCGGCAGGTCGAACATCCGGGCCACCAGATCCGCCGCATCCCGGACGGAATGGGAGGCCAGCGCGGTGCGCAGGGCCTGGTCTATGTCCGACTCGCTAACGTCCGGTGAACGGGCGCGATCGACGAGCAGAACCACCTCGCCCTTGACCGGGCCCGCCGCAAAGGCCACGGCGAGATCCTGCAGGGTGCCGCGGCGCACCTCCTCGAATTTCTTGGTCAGTTCCCGGCACAGCGCGGCGGGACGCTCGGCGCCCAGCACGTCGGCCATGTCGGCAAGGCTGGCGGCGATGCGTTTGGGGGACTCGTAGAACACCAGCGTGCCGGGAACGTCGCGCAGCGCCTCCAGCCGGGTCCGTCGCGCCCCCGCGCTGCCGGGAAGGAAACCGGCAAAGAAGAACGCGTCCGTCGGCAGGCCGGCCAGCGTCAGGGCGGTCAGCGCCGCCGACGGTCCCGGCGCGCAGGTGACGGCGTGCCCTGCCTCGGCCGCCTGCCGCCCCAGGTCATAGCCCGGATCGGCGATCAGCGGCATTCCGGCCTCGGAGGCATAGGCCACCGACCGGCCTTCGGACAGCGCGTCGAGCAGTTTCTGCCGCGCCGCCGCGCCGCTGTGGTCGTGATAGGCCAGGATCCGCCGCCCTTCCAGCGGTACGCCGTGAATGTCCATCAGGCGACGCAGGCTGCGGGTGTCCTCGGCCGCGATCACATCCGCCGAGGCCAGAATGTCGAGCGCCCGCAGCGTGATGTCGCGCGCGGTTCCGATCGGTGTGGCCACGAAATAGAGCCCCGGCGCCAGGCTGGTCTTTTGGAAATTCAACGCTGGACCCCTTCTGCGTGACGTTTATTATCGCGGCCCAACAGGACGCGGTTGACCGGGCCGCCAGATCAGGGAGTTTTGATTCAGATGTTCAGCCTTTTCAAGCCCGGCCGCAGACTGGCCCTTTCCGCCCTCGCCCTCGCCGCGGCCGCGATCCTGTCGGCCTGCGACCCGGTCTCGGTCACGGGCGGGCCATCGATCAACACCTCGCAGCCGGTGCCGGTCGCGCTGCTGGTGCCGCGCGGATCGCCGCAATCGGGCGATGCGGTGCTGGCGCAGAGCCTGGAAAACTCGGCCCGGCTGGCCATCGCCGATCTTCCCAACGTCCAGATCGATCTGCGCGTCTATGACACCGCGGGCAACGCCACCACCGCCGCGGCGGTCGCCCAGCAGGCGGTGGACGAGGGGGCAAAGATCATCCTCGGGCCGGTCTATGCGCAGGCCGCCAATGCCGCCGGGCTGGCGGTGCTGAACGACAACGTGAACGTGCTGTCCTTTTCCAACAACACCAACATCGCGGGCGGCAACGTCTTTGTGCTCGGCCCGACCTTCGACAACACCGCGAACCGGCTGGCCAACTATGCCGGGCGTCAGGGCCGGACCAACATGGTCGTCGTCTACAGCAATGACGAGGCCGGCCGGCTGGGCAAGGCCGCGATCGACAACGCCATCGGCCGCAGCAGCGTGCGCAAGGCGGGCGATGTGGCCTACGAGCGGTCGCAGCAGGGCGTGATCGACTCGGTGCCGACGGTCAAGGCCACCGTCGAGGCCTCGGGCGCCGATTCGATCTTTCTCACCGCGACGACGGCGGGCGCGCTGCCGCTCTACAGCCAGCTTTTGCCCGAGGCGGGCGTATCGAACGAGGTCGTCCAGTTCATCGGCCTGACCCGGTGGGACATCCCGGCGCAGACGCTGGAGCTGCCGGGGGTTCAGGGCGGCTGGTTCGCGCTGCCCGATCCGGCCAAGGCGCAGGCGTTCCGGGCGCGCTATCAGGCGACCTATGGCGGGGCGCCGCATCCGATCGGCGGCTTGGCCTATGACGGGATCGCCGCCATCGGCGCGCTGGTCGCCGCCGGCAAGTCCGACGCCCTGACCGGCGCGGCGCTGACGCAGAACGCGGGCTTTCAGGGGGTCGGCGGCATCTTCCGTCTGCGCCCGGATGGCACTAATGAACGGGGATTGGCCGTGGCCACGATCCAGAACAAACAGGTGGTTGTGATTGACCCTGCCCCACAAAGCTTCACTGGCGCCGGATTCTGATCCGGTCGTCCTGGTCCCGCCGACAGGCGAGCTGATCTGCCCGCCGGAAACGATTTTCGATCATCACGCCGTGCGCGCCCGCATCGCGGAGGCGCGCGACGGCTGCGACGACAACACCGCCCTGCGGGCCGAGGTGGTGCGGATACTGCGCGAGGTGCAGAAAGAGGGACGCGCCGCCATCGCCGCCGCCTTTGCCATGCATCCCTTTGCCGCTCGGCCGCTGACGCGCTCCTACACCTATCTCACCGACGGGCTGGTGTGCACGGCGCTGCACGTGGCCGCGGACATCCTGCACCCGCTGGCCAACCCGACGCAGGGCGAACGCATCGCGGTGCTGGCCGTCGGCGGTTACGGCCGGGGCGAGATGGCGCCGTTTTCGGATGTCGATCTGCTGTTCCTGACGCCCTACAAGATCACCGCCTGGGCCGAAAGCGTGATCGAATCCATGCTCTACATGCTGTGGGATCTGCGCCTGAAGGTCGGCCATTCGTCCCGCACCATCAAGGATTGCCTGCGCCTCGGCGCGGACGATTTCACGATCCGGACCGCGATGCTGGAGCACCGGTTTCTCGCCGGTCACGCGCCGCTGGCGCGGGAGCTTGCCAAGCGCCTCAGGTCTGACCTGTTCAAGGGGTCCGAAAGCGACTTCATCGAAGCCAAGCTGAACGAACGCGACGCGCGCCACGTCAAGCAGGGCGAACGCTACATGGTCGAGCCGAACGTCAAGGAGGGCAAGGGCGGCCTGCGCGACCTGCAATCGCTCTACTGGATCGCGAAATACATCTACGATGTCGAGGACGTGGCCGAGCTGGTGCCCCTGGGCCTGTTCACGCAGGACGAGTTCGACACCTTCGTTCAGGCCGAGGATTTCCTGTGGGCGGTCCGCTCGCACCTGCATCTGGTGACGGGCCGGGCGAGCGAGCAGCTGACCTTTGATCTGCAGGTCGAGGTGGCCGAGCGCATGGGATACGAGGACCGCGCCGGGCGGCGCGGCGTCGAGATCTTCATGCAGAAATATTTCCGCCAGGCCACTCGGGTGGGCGAGCTGACGCGCATCTTCCTGACCAAGCTGGAAGCCCTGCACATGAAGAGCGCGCCGCTGTTGCAGCGCATCTTCCGCCGCCGCCGGCGTCTGAAGCCGGGTTACAAGGAGGTGCACGGACGGCTGGCCGTGGCGGAGCCCGACGAGTTCCTGGCCGACAAGATGAACCTGTTGCGGCTGTTCGAGGAAGGGCTGCGGACCGGGATGCTGATCCATCCGGACGCGATGCGGCTGGTGACGGCGAACCTGCATCTGATCGACGAGGACATGCGCAACGACCGCGAGGCGCAGCGGATCTTCCTCGATCTGCTGCTCAAGCATGGCAACCCAGAACGCGCGCTGCGCCGCATGAACGAGCTGGGCGTCCTGTCGGCCTTTCTGCCCGAGTTCGAACCCATCGTCGCGATGATGCAGTTCAACATGTATCACAGCTATACGGTGGACGAGCACACCATCCAGTGCATCGTGAACCTGGCGCAGATCGAAAAGGGCGAACTGGTCGAGGCGCTGCCGCTGGCCTCTTCGATCCTGAAGGAGGGGGTGAACCGCAAGGTTCTGTACGTGGCGCTGCTGCTGCACGACATCGGCAAGGGCCGGCCCGAGGATCATTCGATCCTGGGGGCCAGGATCGCGCGCAAGGTGGCGCCGCGCCTGGGCCTGAACAAGGCCGACTGCGAGACGGTCGAATGGCTGGTGCGCTATCACCTGCTGATGTCGGACATGGCGCAGAAGCGCGACATCTCGGACCCCCGCACGGTGCGCGACTTTGCCAAGCTGGTGCAGACCGTCAAGCGGCTGGACCTGCTGACGGTTCTGACCGTCTGCGACATTCGCGGCGTCGGGCCGCATACCTGGAACAACTGGAAGGCGACGCTGCTGCGCGCCCTGCATGCCGAAACCAAGCGGGCGCTGGAAACCGGGATGGAAGACCTCAACCGCGCCAATCGCGGGGCCGAGGCGAAAAAGGCGCTGCGCGAGGCGCTGGCGGGATGGTCGGCAGGCGATCTCAAGACCGAGACCGGCCGGCATTACGACCCGTACTGGCAGGGGGTCAACCTGTCGACGCATGTCGAGTTCGCCGAGATGCTGCGGGCGCTGGATGAAAGTGCGGATCCCGGCGCCGTCGAAATCCGGCTGGAACCGGACCTGGACCGCGACGCCACCCGCGCCTGTTTCGCCATGGCCGACCACCCGGGCATCTTTGCCCGCATCGCCGGCGCGCTGGCGCTGGTCGGGGCCAACGTGGTCGATGCCCGCAGCTATACCACCAAGGATGGATACGTCACCGACGCCTTCTGGATCCAGGATGCCGAGGGACATCCGTTTGAAACCGCGCGCCTGCCGCGCCTGACCCAGATGATCCACAAGACGCTCAAGGGCGAGGTCGTGGCCCGCGAGGCGCTGAAGAGCCGCGACAAGATCAAGAAGCGGGAAAAGGCGTTCAACGTGCCCACGCACATCACCTTCGACAATGACGGGTCGGAAATCTATACGATCATCGAGGTGGACACCCGCGACCGGCCCGGCCTGCTGTATGATCTGACGCGGACGCTGGCGGCGGCCAATGTCTATATCGCCAACGCGGTGATCGCGACCTATGGCGAGCAGGTGGTCGATACCTTCTACGTCAAGGACATGTTCGGTCTGAAATACCATTCCGAGGCCAAGCAGCGGACGCTTGAGGCCAAACTGCGCAAGGCCATCGCCGAAGGCGCGGAGCGCGCGGCCTCATGAAGCCGATCCGACTGATTTCGGGCCTGTTCACGGTCGGATTCTGGACCCTTGCCAGCCGCATCCTGGGGTTCCTGCGCGAGATCCTGCTGGCCGCCTATGTTGGACCCGGCCCGGTGATGGACGCCTTTGTGGCGGCGTTCCGGCTGCCCAACATGTTCCGCCGGTTCTTTGCCGAAGGGGCGTTCAACGCGGCCTTCGTGCCGATGTTTTCCAAGCGGTTCGAGGCCGGCGAGGATGCGCAGGGGTTTGCGCGCGACGCCTTCAACCTGCTGGGCTTTGCCGTGCTCGCCCTGGTCGGGCTGGCGATGGTGTTCATGCCGGCGCTGGTCTGGATCACCGCCGAGGGGTTCTATGGCGACGCGCGTTTCGACATGGCGGTGGATTACGGCTATGTCGTCTTTCCCTACATCCTGTTCATGTCGCTCGCCGCGCTGTTCTCGGGCGTGCTGAACGCGACCGGGCGGTTCGCGGCGGCGGCGGCGGCGCCGGTGCTGTTGAACGTGTTCGCCTGCACGGCGCTGATCGCCGGGGCACTGTCGGGCGGCGAGGTGATCCAGTGGCTGATCTGGGTCATACCCTTCGCGGGCATCGCGCAGCTGACTCTGGTCTGGATCGCGACCGAGCGGGCGGGCATCCGCATCCGGCCCGGCCGCCCGCGGCTGACGCCCGAGATGCGCCACATGGTCCGCGTGGCGGTGCCGGCGGCGCTGGCCATGGGGGTGACGCAGGTCAATCTGGTGGTCGGGCAGCTTGTCGCCTCGAAGACCGAAAAGGCGGTGAGCTGGCTGTTCGCCGCCGACCGGCTGTATCAGCTGCCGCTGGGCGTGGTGGGCATCGCGGTGGGCATCGTCCTGCTGCCCGACCTGTCGCGCCGCCTGCGCGCCGGGGACGCGGCCGGATCGCGAAACGCCTTTTCGCGCGCGGGCGAGTTTACGCTGTTGCTGACGCTGCCCTCGACGGTTGCGTTTCTGGTGATCCCCGCGCCGCTGGTGTCGGTGCTGTTCCAGCGCGGGCAATTCGGCCCCGAAGACACCGCCGCCACGGCGCTGGCGGTGGCGATCTACGGGATCGGGCTGCCGGCGTTCATGCTGCAAAAGCTGTTGCAGCCGCTCTATTTCGCGCGCGAGGACACGACATCGCCGTTCCGCTATGCGCTGGTTGCCATGGCGGTCAACGCGGTTCTTGCCTTTGGCCTCTACCCGATCGTGGGATGGGTGGCCCCGGCGATCGCCGCCTCGGCGGCGGGCTGGGCGATGGTGGGGCTTCTGGCCATGGGCGCCCGGCGCATGGGCGAGGTCGCGCGGTTCGACGACCGGTTCCATCGCCGCGCGTGGCGCATCGCCCTGGCCTCGGTCGGCATGGGCGTGGTGATCTGGCTGGCGGTCTATCTGTTCGGCTGGATGCTGGACATGGGCGGCTGGCGGTATCTGGCGCTGATCGCCTTGATCAAGGTCGCGGCGGCCTCATACTTCTTCCTGGGGCACGTGCTGGGCGCGTTCCAGGTGTCGGAATTCAGACAGGCATTGCGCAGAACATGAGCAAGCTCGACCTTCCCGCAGGCACGGTCCTGTTCCGCCCCGGCGAGGAGTGCCCCGGTTTCGTCCGGTTGAGCCGCGGCACGGTGCGCGTCACGCTGACCGCGCCGAACGGGCGCGAAGTGGTTCTGTACCGGGTCGGGCCCGGCGACGTGTGCCTGCAGACCTTTGCCTGCCTCACCGACGGGCGCAGCTATGGTGCCGAGGGCGTTGCCGAGACCGATATCTCGGGCGAGATCATGCCGCACGCGGCGTTTCAGGCGGCGCTGGCGCGGGACGAATCCTTTCGGGCCGAAGTGCTGGCCGCCGTCGCCCGCCGCTTTGCCGATTACGAACAGCTGGTGGAGGATGTGGCGCTGACCGGGTTCGACGCGCGCCTGGCGCGGGCCTTGCTGCGGCTTGCCGTGAACGACGTGGTCCGGGCCACCCATGACGCGCTGGCGGTCGAGACCGCCTCGGGCCGGGCCTTTGTCAGCCGCCGGCTGGCCGAATTCGCGCGGCTGGGGCTGGTCGAACCGGCGCGCGGGCGGATCACCCTGCTGGACCGCGCGGGCCTGGAACAACTTGCCGCAGACGGACGGTGACACTGTCACCGACCGGGCTGGCCGTCAGGGTCAGACTGGCGCCATCAACGCAAGTCTGAACGGAGAACTGTCATGATCCGCAACGAAAGCACGCTCGACCGGGCTGCCCGTGTCATTCTGGGCCTGATCCTGTTGTCGCTGACCGTCATCGGCCCGCAGACCCTGTGGGGACTGGTCGGACTCGTGCCGCTGGTGACGGGACTGGCCGGCCATTGCCCGGTCTACCGGATCCTGGGCCTCAGCACCTGCCCGCTGGAGAAATAGCGCGGCGTTGCGCCGGGTCAGTCCCGGCGCATCCGGCCGACGATGCGCGCCCAGCCGCCCGGCGCGAAGAAGAAGGACAGCCCGAATCCGGTCGCGAAACCGCCGAGGTCGGCCACCCAGTCGCCGGTGCCGCCGAACAGAAGCCCGAACATCAGTTGCAGGCCCATCAGCACCGCGATCAGATAGAAGGCGCGCATCTGGTTCTCGCCGACAAGCGACAGCTTGCGCCACAGCAGCCAGGTGAACGCGCCGATCAGCCCGTAGACCGGCGGGAAGCCTCCGACCAGCGGATAGCGGGGGTCGAGGAAGACGGCATAGGCCAGCGCCCCGCCGATCCCCGAAAGCACGAAGATCGCCAGCATCGCGACGCTGCCGAACACCTCGGCCACCATCTTGCCCATCGCCAGAACGAAGACGCAGACGAACAGCGCCTGCGTGAAGCTGCCATGCACGAAGGGATAGGTGACGAACCGGATCAGGTGGTCGAGCGGCCAGCGGCCGGTTTCGCGCATCCAGTCGAAGATGTCGGCGGAGAAGGCATAGGACTGGATCGCCGCCAGCCGCCAGCCCACCGCGTCGGGGCCGCCGACCAGCCCGCGCGCGCCGAGGGTGAAGGCCAGTTCGATGCCCATGATGAACAGCACCAGCGCCACCACGACCGGCGGCAACGGATTCACGGCGGGTGTGTAGTGCTGACTGCTCATGGGCTTTGGCCTTTCCTGCGCCTGTTGACCTCACCTGACCTCATGGGTAAGCGACGGGGGCTCATTTTTCCAGACGGGAGTTGCCTTCGATGGCCGAAACCAAGTTCACGCCGCGCGTGTTTTCCGGCATCCAGCCCTCGGGCGGGCTGACGCTGGGCAACTACCTCGGCGCGATGAAACGCTTTGTGGATATGCAGGGGCCGGAATTCGAGACCATCTATTGCATGGTCGATCTGCACGCGATCACCGTCTGGCAAGACCCCGACGCACTGACCCGCAACACCCGCGAACTCTGCGCCGGGTTCATCGCCGCGGGCATCGACCCGGAAAAGTCGATCCTGTTCAACCAGAGCCAGGTGCCGGAACATGCGCAGCTGGGCTGGATCTTCAACTGCGTGGCGCGCATGGGCTGGATGCAGCGGATGACCCAATGGAAGGACAAGGCGGGCAAGAACCAGCAGAACGCCTCGCTGGGGCTGTTCGCCTATCCTTCGCTGATGGCGGCGGACATCCTGATCTATCACGCCACCCATGTGCCGGTGGGCGAGGATCAGAAGCAGCATCTGGAGCTGACCCGCGACATCGCGATCAAGTTCAACAACGATTACGGCGTCGATTTCTTTCCCATCACCGAACCGGTGATCGAAGGCGCGGCGACCCGCGTGATGAGCCTGCGCGACGGCTCCAAGAAGATGTCGAAGTCCGATCCCTCGGACATGAGCCGGATCAACATGACCGATGACGCCGACACCATCGCCCGGAAGATCCGAAAGGCCAAGACCGACCCCGATGCCCTGCCCTCGGAGGCCGAGGGGCTGGAGAACCGGCCCGAGGCGCGCAATCTGGTCAACATCTATGCCGCGCTCAGCGATCAGTCGGTGGATGCGGTTCTGGCCGAGGTCGGGGGGCGGCAGTTCGGTGAGTTCAAGCCGATGCTGGCCGATCTGGCGGTGGCCAAGCTGTCGCCGATTTCGCAGGAAATGGCGCGGTTGCGGGACGACCCGGCCGAGATCGACCGCATCCTGGCGCGCGGCGCCGAGCGCGCCCGCGAACTCTCGGTCCCGATCCTGCGCAAGACCTATGAGATCGTCGGGATGGTCGGCGCGGCGTGAGGCGCGCGGCGGTGTTCGGGTTCATGGTTCCGGGTCGCGGCGGGGCCGGGCCGACCACACCTTGAGATCGGTGAAGGTCTTGACCGTGGCGGCCAGGACCAGCCCGCAGAGCGCGACCTTGGTCAGCCCCTCCATCGTGCCCTCGATCAGCAGGGCATGCACGATGCTACCGACGACCACCACCGCCGCGCAGGCGGTGTGACCGAGCCGCCAGCGGCGCCAGCGGATACGCAGACGCCGCCGCAGCGCGGCCAGAAGCGCGGCGGCGAACACCGCCCACATCGCGATGACGCCCCAGGCCGAGAAGGGCGTCGGCGACACGAAAAGCAGGGCATCGACCACATCCGGCGGGCTGGTGAGCCACAGACCGGCGACATGAACCACCACCGCCGTGACCAGGCAGATGCCGACCCAGCGATGCACCTGCCGGCTTGCGTATCGGGACAGGCCCGGGAGAAAACCGCCCGCCAGCAGAGGCTGCACCAGCAGCAGGCCCATCGCGACGACACCGGCGAACCCGGCCGCGATGTAGATCGGGCTGCGCCAGGCCAGCAGAGGGCTGAGGGCCGCGGCGGCCAGCGGCACGCCCAGCACCACCGCGAGCGCGCCCCAGATCAGGATCGCGCGGATTCGGCCTGCTCCCTTGGACGGCACCCCGGTCAGATGGGCTGCAGCACGAAATGCGCGGTCAGGCTGGTGTCTTTGGCGCTTGGCATGATGGGGCGCAGGAATACGGTTTCGTATTCGCCGCTGTCATAGGCCAGATGACCGTGCGGCTGGCCGAAGGCGGGAACGATCTGCGGCATTTCCAGCCGGAACACCCCGTGCTCGTCGGTGAGCGTGGCGCCGTGGCTGCGCGGTTCGCGTTCGTGGCCTTCGGTCGTGTGCGCCCAGATCTGGATTCTCTGCCCGGCAAGCGGCGCGCCATCGCCGGCGCGGCGCACGGTCCCCATCATCCAGAACCCCCCGCCCCCGATCCGATCCACGATCGGCGCGCCCGGAAGATAGTTGTTGGCCCCGCCCCGCATCGTTGGCGTCGGCGCGAGACCCTGGGCGCGGGCGGGAACCAGGTGGCCCGAGACACCGGTCGCGACAAGGGCGCCACCGGTGGCCAGAAGGGAACGGCGGGTGAAGAGGGCGGTCTGCATCGTGAGGTCTCCTGTCGAACGGGCGGTTGCGCGGCCGGACGGGACCGGTCGCGCCGGAGTTTCCCTTGATGATAGCACGTCTGCGGGAATTCCGAGTACCGGGCGCGGAAAGACGCGGCAAGGCACGCTCAAAGTTTCGTGAACATGCCCTGCCCGGATCCTCGCCCGGCGCTCCGGTGCGCCTCAGGCGGCCTTTTGGTGCAGGATCTCGTGCACGATCGCCTCGGCCACGTCGTTGGGGCTGACCGACTGGGCGATGGCGCGGGTGAGAATCCGGTCCATCGTGCGGTCCAGCGCCTCGAGCTTGGCCGCCACCCAGTCCGCGCGGTCGGCGATCTGCAGGATCTCGGTCGCCGCGTTGATGATGCCGCCGCCATTGGCCACGAAATCCGGGGCGTAGAGAATGCCGCGGTCGTGCAGACGCTGGCCGTCGTCTTCGGTGGCCAGTTGGTTGTTGGCCCCGCCTGCAACCGCGCCGACCCTGAGCAGCGGGATGCTGGTTTCGTTCAGGATGGCGCCGATGGCGCAGGGCGCGAAGATGTCGGCCTCGGCCGCATAGATCGCGTCGGGCGCGACCGGTGTGGCGCCGAATTCCGTGGCGACGCGCGACACCTGTGCGGTGTCGATATCGGTGACGATGAGCTTTGCGCCGGCCTCGCTCAGGAGCCGGCACAGGTGGTGCCCGACATGGCCAAGCCCTTGCACCGACACGGTCTTGCCCGTCAGGTCCGGGGTACCGAACCGGTGCCGCGCCGTGGTGCGGATCGCGTTGAAGATCCCTTGTGCGGTGATGGGCGACGGATCGCCGCTGGCGAAGGGTCCGTCGGGCAGACCGGCGACAAAGGGCGCTTCCTGATGGATGATCGCCATGTCGGCGGGGGTCATGCCCATGTCCTCGGCCGTCCAGTAGCGGCCCCCGAGGCTTTGCACCGCCCGTCCGAAGGCGCGCAGAAGCTGCGGTGTCTTGTCCACGGCAGGATCGCCGATGATCACGGCCTTGCCGCCGCCCAGGGGCAGGTCGGCCGCCGCGTTCTTGTAGGTCATGCCGCGCGACAGGCGCAGCGCGTCGTCCAGGGCCTCGGCGCTGTGGCCATAGGGGCGCATCCGCACCCCGCCCGCGGCCGGTCCCAGCTGGGTCGAATGAACGGCGATATATCCCTTCAGCCCGCTCTGGGCATCCTCGAATTGAACGACCTGTTCGTGGTCAGGCGCATCGACCGTCGTAAGCTTCATGCAAAATCTCCCATGATTGATTCCATTCTTGGCATGAAGATCGGGGGGATTTTCACCAAGATTGCCTGAGGCAAAGACCTGTGTTAGTGGTTTTCGCCTAAATTGAAGGGCCAGTTAGAGGATTCCTCCAATGGATCACATCGACCGCAGAATCGTGCGCGCCCTGCAGCGCGACGGGCGCATGACGATCACCGAACTGGCGGAAAAGGCCGGGCTTTCGGCCACCCCCTGCGCCCGGCGGCTGGAACGGTTGCAGAAGGAGGGCGTGATCACCGGCTATGCGGCGCAGGTCGATCCCGCGAAGCTGGGGCTGGGGGTTTCGATCTTTGTCTCGGTGGAACTGGAAAAACAGGACCGGTCGGCCATCGACGCCTTCGAACGCGCGATCCAGCGCTGCGAGGAGGTGATGGAGTGCTATCTGATGACCGGGTCGCGGGACATCCTGCTGCGGGTGGTGGCGGCGGACCTGTCGGCCTTTGACTCGTTTCTGGAGCACCGCCTGATGCAGATTCCCGGCATCCGCAACCTGCGGTCCAACTTTGCCCTGCGCACGATGGTCAAGCGCGAAGTCCTGCCCATGCCGGATTGAAGACAGGTCTGGACCTCTGACCCACCTGCCCCTACCCTCGGCGAAAATCCGAGGGAGAGAGCGATGGCGACCGGCACCAATATCCGCACCTATTTCGATGGCCGATGGCACGACGGCAACGCCCCGATCATGCGCGCCGCCGATCACGGGGCCTGGCTGGGCTCGTCGGTCTTCGACGGGGCGCGGTATTTCGACGGGCTGGCGCCGGACCTGGACGCGCATTGCGCCCGCACCAACCGCTCGGCCGAAGCGATGATGCTGACGCCCACGGTCCCGACCGAACGGATGGTCGAGATCATCCGCGAGGGGCTGGAAGCCTACGCGCCCGACCAGGCGATCTATATCCGCCCGATGTATTGGGGAATCGACGGCGACGTGACCGCGATCGTGCCGCAGCAGGACAGCACCGGTTTCGCGGTCTGTCTGGAGGAGATCCCGATGGCACCGGCGGCGGCCTCGGCCACGCTCACCACCACCCGGTTCCGCCGCCCGGTCTTGGAAAACGCGGTGGTCAACGCCAAGGCTGGGTGCCTGTATCCCAACAACGCCCGGATGCTGCGCGAGGCGCGGTCCAAGGGGTTCTCGAACGCGCTCGTGACCGACGTGATGGGGCATGTGGCCGAAACCGCCACGGCGAACATCTTCATGGTCAAGGACGGCGAGGTTTTCACGCCGATCCCGAACGGCACCTTTCTGGCCGGCATCACCCGCGCACGCCACATCAGGAACCTGCGCGAGGATGGCGTGAAAGTGCATGAAACCGTTCTGACCTTTGACGATTTCCATGACGCGGACGAGGTCTTCATGTCCGGCAACATGAACAAGGTGACGCCGGTGACTGCACTGGACGACACGCAATATCAGATTGGACCTATCGCGCGGCGCGCGCGCGAGTTGTACTGGGACTGGGCCGCGTCGAACCGGTGATCCGGCCCGCGGTCTCGGTTGCCAGCGGCCGCGCGGTCATGCATGATCCCGGCAAACGGAAAGGTGGTCCATGCGGAAGTTCCTGGTTGTCCTCGATGACAGTCGCGAGTGTCTGAATGCCATGCGTTTTGCGGCCATGCGCGCCGCGAATACCGGCGGCGGCGTGACCATCCTGTCGGTCATCCCGCCCGACGAATTCAACCACTGGATCGGCGTCGGCGAGGTGATGCGCGAGGAGGCCCGCGAACGGATTCACGCGCATTTCGAGGTGTTCGCCAAGTGGATGCGCGACAAGCAGGGGATCGAGCCCGAACTGGCGATCCGCGAGGGCGAGGCGGTGCCGGAAATCATCGCCCATGTGCAGTCGGACCCGGAAATCGGCGTGCTGGTTCTGGGCGCGGGCACCGACAAGAAAGGCCCCGGACCTCTGGTGACGCAGCTGACCCGCAATTCCGGCAGCCTGCCGATCCCGATCACCATCGTGCCGGGCGATCTGAGCAAGGAAAAGCTCGAAGAAATCACCTGAGGACGGGACATGGGCAAAACTCTGGAATTCTGGTTCGATTTCGCCTCGACCTATTCCTATCTCAGCGCCATGCGCGTCGAGGAGGCCGCCGCCGGTCACGGCGTGGCGGTCGAATGGCATCCGTTCCTGCTCGGGCCGATCTTCGCGGATCAGGGGTGGGACACCTCGCCGTTCAACCTCTATCCCGTCAAGGGGCGCTACATGTGGCGCGACATGGAGCGGCTGTGTGCCGCGCGGGGTCTGCCCCTGCGCCAGCCCGATCCGTTTCCGCAGAACAGCCTGACGGCGGCGCGGCTGGCGCTGGCCGCGCGCGAGGCGGGGCCGGTCGCACCGTTCGTGCGCGCGGTCTACGATGCCGAGTTCGGCCGGGGGCAGAACATCGCGGACACGGCGGTTCTGACCGCCTGTCTGGCGGCGGCGGGCCTGCCGGAAACGCTGGTGGAGCGGGTGCAGGATCCCGCGATCAAGGCGGGGCTGTTCGATCAGGTGGCGCAGGCCAAGGCGCGCGGCCTGTTCGGCGCGCCCAGCTTTGTCGTCGGCGACGAGCTGTTCTGGGGCGATGACCGGCTGGATCAGGCGCTGGACTTTGCCGCGTCGATTTAGAACGGTTCCAAATATTGACTTCTCCCCCGCCTGGCCGCATATCAGGGACAAGCGAAATGGAGTGCTGCCATGTTCATCCAGACCGAATCGACCCCGAATCCGGCCACCCTGAAATTCCTGCCCGGCCAGACGGTTCTGGAAGCCGGCACCGCGGATTTCCCATCGGCCGAAGCGGCCGAGAAATCGCCGCTGGCCGCGCGCATCTTTGCGGTGGACGGCGTGTCCGGCGTGTTCTTCGGCAATGACTTCGTGACCGTCACCAAGACCGACGGTGTCGAGTGGGACCACATCAAACCCGCCATCCTGGGCGCGGTGATGGAGCATTACCAGTCCGGCCAGCCGGTGATGGGCGCGGGTGCCGAAACCGCCTCGGGCCATGCTGAACACAGCGGCGAGGATGCCGAGATCGTCAACCAGATCAAGGAGTTGCTGGACAGCCGCGTGCGCCCCGCCGTGGCGCAGGATGGCGGCGACATCACCTTTCACGGGTTCGATCGCGGTGTCGTCTATCTGCACATGCAGGGGGCCTGCGCCGGTTGCCCGTCGTCCACGCTGACGCTGAAGATGGGGATCGAGAACCTGCTGCGCCATTACATTCCCGAAGTGACCGAGGTGCGCCCGGTTGCGGTCTGACCCTCTGATCCTCGGTTTCGACACATCGGCCGCGCATTGCGCGGCCGCTTTGTTGCGCGGGCAGGGCATCGTCGCGTCCACGGCGGAAACCATGGCGCGCGGTCAGGCCGAACGGCTGATGCCGCTGCTCGAAGAGCTTTTGGCGGGCTGCGGCGTCACCTGGCGCGATCTGGACGCCATCGGCGTGGGTGTCGGCCCCGGCAATTTCACCGGCCTGCGCATTTCGGTTGCGGCGGCGCGCGGATTGGCCCTGGGCCTCGGCGTCCCGGCGGTCGGCGTCACCGGGTTCGAGGCGCTGGCCCTGGATGCGCCTGCCGGCCACCTTCCGGCCATCCCGGCGCCGCGCGATCAGGTCTATGTGCCACGCCCGGATGCGACGCCCGCCCTTTTGCCCCGGCCCGATGCCGAGGCGCTTGGCCCGCTGTTTCTGGCGCCGGATCCGAAAATGCTGGCCGAAAACGTCGCCCGGATCGCGGCGACGCGGTGGCAGGCTGTGACCGAGCCCCCGGCCCCGCTTTATGCCCGTCCGGCCGATGCCGCGCCGTCGCGCGACGTGCCGCCGGTCCTGCTGGACGAATGACGCCCGCGGAGATGGCCGCGGCCCATGCGGCGGCCTTCACCCAATCCCGGCCCTGGAGCGCGGCGGAGTTTGCCGCGCTGCTGGCCAATCCGCACACCCATGTCCTGGGCGACGCCCGGTGTTTCGCGGTGTATCGCGTGATCGCGGACGAGGCTGAACTGCTCACCATCGCCACCCGGCCGGATCGGCAGCGCCAGGGTCTGGCCCGGGCCTGCATGGACCGGTGGCAGGCCGAGGCGGTGCGCCTGGGCGCAAACCGGGCTTTCCTGGACGTGGCCGCCGACAATGCCGCGGCCATTGCGCTCTACCAGGTTTGCGGCTATGCGCCCTGCGGCCTGCGCCGGGGCTACTACCGGCGTGCGGACGGAACGAATGTGGATGCGATGGTGATGGAACGCCGCCTGCCCTGACGGAAGCGCGTCGATTTTCAAACCAGATGGTCAAAAAGCGGTTGACCGCCGCCTTTTCAAGCGGCCTTAATTGCCAGCACCACAGCAGTTCTGCTCGCTTTGTGCGGGGCTTTCGGGAAACCGCCTGCCTCGGAACGACAATAACCAACGGGAGTAAAACATGACCCTGATGAAATCCCTGATGGGTGCCGCAGCCGCCGTCGCCCTGTCCGCCGGTGCGGTGCTCGCCGAACCGGCCCTGATCTTCGATCTGGGCGGCAAGTTCGACAAGTCGTTCAACGAGGCCGCCTTCAACGGCGCGCAGCGTTGGGCCGAGGAAACCGGCGGCAGCTTCCGCGAGATCGAGCTTCAGTCCGAAGCCCAGCGCGAACAGGCCCTGCGCCGCTTCGCCGAAGCGGGCGCGAACCCGGTGATCACCATGGGCTTTGCCATGGCCGATCCGCTGAGCACCGTCGCACCGGACTACCCCGACACCAAGTTCGTCGTGGTGGACGTAACCTGGCTTGATGCGCCGAACGTGCGCCAGGTCGGATTTGCCGAGCACGAAGGTTCGTATCTGGTCGGCATGCTGGCGGCCATGGCCTCGAAATCGGGCACGGTCGGCTTCATCGGCGGGATGGACGTGCCGCTGATCCGCCACTTCGGCTGCGGCTATGCGCAGGGCGCCAAGGCGATCAACCCGGAAATCGAAGTGGTTGCCAACATGACCGGCACCACCCCGGCAGCCTGGAACGACCCGGTCAAGGGGTCGGAACTGACCAAGGCGCAGATCAGCCAGGGGGCTGACGTGATCTATGCCGCCGCGGGCGGCACCGGCGTCGGCGTTCTGCAGACCGCCGCCGACGAGGGCGTTCTGTCGATCGGCGTGGACAGCAACCAGAACCACCTGCATCCCGGCAAGGTTCTGACCTCGATGCTCAAGCGCGTGGACGTGGCAGTGTACGAGGCGATGAAGGCCGGGGCCGACGTGGAAACCGGCGTCTTCGTGCTTGGCCTGGCCGAGGACGGGGTCGGATATGCGCTGGACGAAAACAACGAAACGCTGATCTCGCCCGACATGAAGGCCGCCGTGGACGACGCCCGGCAGAAAATCATCGACGGCGAGCTGGAAGTTGTCAGCTATTACGACAATGACAGCTGCCCGGTTCTGAACTTCTGATGTCGCGCGGGACGGGGACCACCCCGTCCCGCCTGTGATGCGTCGCCCATCGCGCCGATCCAGGTGGCTTTCGCTGCGAAACGACCGGACCGGCGGTTGGGCGGCTCTTTCGGCCATTGAGGACAAGACATGACCGTCCCCGCCATCGAGCTCAAAGGGATTTCCAAGGCCTTTGGGCCGGTCCAAGCAAACAAGGACATTTCCATCCGCGTCGCCCCCGGCACGATCCACGGGATCATCGGTGAGAACGGGGCGGGCAAGTCCACGCTGATGAGCATTCTCTACGGCTTCTACAAGGCCGACACGGGCGAAATCTGGATCAACGGACAAAAGACCGACATTCCCGACAGCCAGGCCGCGATCGCCGCCGGGATCGGCATGGTGTTCCAGCATTTCAAGCTGGTCGAGAACTTCACGGTGCTGGAAAACATCGTCCTCGGCGCCGAGGACGGGGGTCTGCTGGCGCCGTCGCTGGCGAAGGCGCGCAAGGAGCTGAAAGAGCTTGAAGAGGAATACGAACTGTTCGTCGATCCCGACAAGCGCATCGACGAGATCGGCGTGGGCGCGCAGCAGCGGGTCGAGATCCTCAAGGCGCTCTACCGCAAGGCCGAGATTCTGATCCTGGACGAACCCACGGGCGTGCTGACGCCCGCCGAGGCGGATCAGCTGTTCCGCATCCTGCACCGGCTGCGGGAAGAGGGAAAGACGATCATCCTGATCACCCACAAGCTGCGCGAGATCATGGAGGCGACCGACACCGTGTCGGTCATGCGGCGCGGCGAGATGACGGCCACGGTCAAGACCGCGGACACCAACCCGGAGCAGCTGGCCGAGCTGATGGTGGGCCGCAAGGTTCTGCTGCGGGTGGACAAGGCCCCGGCCAGGCCCGGCGACCCGGTGCTCGAGATCGAGAACCTGCGGGTGACGGACGAAGCCGGGGTCGAGCGGGTCAAGGGCATCGACCTGACGGTGCGCGCGGGCGAGATCGTGGGCATTGCCGGTGTCGCGGGCAACGGCCAGTCCGAACTGCTGGAGGTTCTGGGCGGGATGCGCCCGGCAACCGGCAGCATCCGGCTGAACGGTCAGCCGCTGGCGTTGAGCGGCCACGACGCCGACGGGCAGGCGCGGCGGGCCCGGCACATCGCCCATGTGCCCGAAGACCGGCAGCGCGAAGGTCTGATCATGGAGTTTCACGCCTGGGAAAACGTGGCCTTCGGCTATCACCGCGACCCGGCCTATCAGCGCGGGCTGTTCATGGACAACGCCGCCCTGCGCGCCGACACCGAGCGCAAGATCGAAAAGTTCGACGTCCGGCCCGCCGATGGCTGGCTGGCGGCCAAGAATTTCTCGGGCGGCAACCAGCAGAAGATCGTCGTGGCGCGCGAGATCGAGCGCAATCCCGATCTGCTGCTGGTAGGCCAGCCGACCCGCGGCGTCGATATCGGCGCGATCGAGTTCATCCACAAGCAGATCGTCGCGCTGCGCGATCAGGGCAAGGCGATCCTGCTGGTCTCGGTCGAACTGGAGGAGATCTTTTCGCTTTCCGACCGGATCGCGGTGATGTTCGACGGCCATATCATGGGCGAACGCCTGCCGCATGAGACCGATGAAAAGGAACTGGGCCTGCTGATGGCCGGCGTTTCGGGGGAGGCCGCATAATATGGAAAAGATGCCCAAATGGGCCGATGTGGTCCTGATTCCGCTGATCAGCCTGATCCTGGCGGCGCTGCTGTCGGCGCTGGTGATCCTCGGTATCGGCGAAGACCCGATCGCCGCGGTTCAGCTGATGATTTCCGGCGCGCTGGGGTCCACCTATGGCTGGGGCTATACGCTCTATTACGCCACCAATTTCATCTTCACTGGCCTGGCCGTCGCGGTGGCCTTTCACGCCCGCCTCTTCAACATCGGCGGCGAGGGCCAGGCGATGCTGGGCGGGCTGGGCGTGGCGATGGTTTGCCTGTACGTACCCTGGCCGCACTGGACCGTCGCGCTGCTGGCGGCCTGCGCGGGGGCGATGCTGTTCGGGGCGGCCTGGGCAGCGATCCCGGCCTATCTGCAGGCCAAGCGCGGCAGCCATATCGTGATCACCACGATCATGTTCAACTTCATCGCGGCGGCCTTCCTGAACTACATGCTGGTGAACGTGATGCGGCCCGAAGGGTCGATGGACCCGGCGACCGAACGGTTCCCCGAGGCGGTGCATCTGCCGACCCTGCACGAGTTGCTGGCTCCCATCGGGATCAACTTTTCCAAGGCCGCGCCCGCGAACATTTCGCTGATCGTGGCGATCATCGCCTGCATCGTGGTCTGGGCGCTGATCTGGCGCACGCGGCTGGGATACGAGATCCGGGCCTACGGGCATTCCGAGACCGGCGCGCTGTATGCCGGCATCTCGCCGGTGCGGATCACCATCGTCGCCATGCTGATCTCGGGCGCGCTGGCGGGGCTGATGGCGATCAACAACGTCATGGGCGAGGCCGAGCGGCTGGTGCTCAACTCGACCGAAGGCGCGGGATTCATCGGCATCGCCGTGGCGCTGATGGGCCGGTCGCACCCCTTCGGCGTGTTCCTTGCCGCCATCCTGTTCGGGTTCCTCTATCAGGGCGGCGCGGAACTGGCGCTGTGGACGTCGATCCCGCGTGAACTGATCGTGGTGATCCAGGCGCTGGTGATCCTGTTCACCGGGGCGCTCGACAACATGGTGCGGATGCCGCTCGAAAAGCTGTTCCTCGGCTTCCGGAAAGGATCGGCCTGATGGATTTCCTGACGATCATCCAGATCCTGGATTCGACGATCCGCCTGTCCACGCCGCTGCTGCTGGCCTGTCTCGCGGGGCTCTATTCCGAGCGCGCGGGCATCTTCGACATCGGGCTGGAAGGCAAGATGCTGATGTCGGCGTTTTTCTCGGCCGCGGTGGCGGCGCTCACCGGGTCGGTCTGGCTCGGGCTGCTGGCGGGCATCGCCTCGTCGCTGGTGCTGGCCGGGCTGCACGGGCTGGCCTCGATCACCTTCCGGGGCAATCAGCTGATCTCGGGCGTGGCGGTCAACTTTCTGGCGGCCGGCATGACCGTGCTGGTGGCGCAGGACTGGTTCCAGCAAGGCGGGCGCACGCCGTCCCTGTTCGCGGGCGGCCGGTTCGGCCCCATCGAGTTTCCCTTTGCCGACACCCTTGGAAACGTGCCGGTGATCGGCCCGATCTATGCCGAGCTTCTGTCGGGTCACTCGATCCTGGTCTATGTCGCCTTTCTGATGGTCCCGGCCACCTGGTGGATCCTGTTCCGCACGCGCTTTGGCCTGCGCCTGCGCGCCGTGGGCGAGAACCCGGCGGCCGTCGATACGGCGGGCGTTTCGGTGGTGGGGCTGCGCTATGCGGCGGTGGCGATCTGCGGCGTGCTGTGCGGCATCGCCGGCGCCTATCTGGCCACTGCCCTGCAGGCCGGGTTCGTCAAGGACATGACCGCGGGGCGCGGCTTCATCGCGCTGGCGGCGCTGATCTTTGCCAAGTGGCGGCCCTGGCACGCGATGTGGGCCTGTCTGCTGTTCGGCCTGCTGCAGGCGGTCGCGCTGCGGTTCCAGAACATCGATCTGGGCGGCATCGTCATTCCGGTGCAGGTCATGGACGCCCTGCCCTACATCCTGACGGTGGTGATTCTCGCGGGTTTCGTGGGCAAGGCCATCCCGCCGCGCGCCGGTGGCGAACCCTACGTCAAGGAACGCTGATAAGACCAGATCGGGACCGAAGATCGGTCCTGTTCGCTGCGCGGCGGCATGGACAGTTGATTTTGCATTCCGCAGCGGTTCTAAGAGGGTATGCAGATATACCTTCCCATCGCCGAAGTGTCCGTGAACGCCTTTCTCCTTCTGGGGTTGGGCGGTCTGGTCGGCGTTCTGTCGGGCATGTTCGGCGTGGGCGGCGGGTTTCTGATGACCCCGCTTCTGTTCTTCATCGGCATCCCTCCGGCGGTCGCCGTGGCGACCGAGGCGAACCAGATCGTCGCCTCGTCCTTTTCCGGGGTTCTGGCGCATTTCCGGCGGCGAACGGTGGATTTCAAGATGGGCACCGTGTTGCTGACCGGCGGCCTGATCGGCGCCGCGCTTGGCGTGGTGCTGTTCAACTATCTCAAAAGCCTCGGTCAGGTCGATCTGCTGGTCAAGCTCTGCTATGTCGTCTTTCTCGGCGTGATCGGCGGGCTGATGTTCGTCGAAAGCCTCAACGCCCTGCGCAAGTCGCGCAAGGCAGGCGGCAGCCCGGCGCCCAAGCGCCGCCAGCGCGGCTGGATTCACGCGATGCCGTTCAAGATGCGGTTCCGCACCTCGGGCCTCTATATCTCGGTGATCCCGCCTCTGGTCGTCGGCCTGTTCGTCGGCGTGCTGGCCGCCATCATGGGGGTGGGCGGCGGGTTCATCATGGTGCCGGCAATGATCTATCTGCTGGGGATGCCGACCAAGGTCGTGGTCGGAACCTCGCTGTTCCAGATCATCTTCGTCACCGGCTTCACCACCATGCTGCACGCGACGACCAACTATACCGTCGATGTGGTGCTGGCGGTGCTGCTGCTGGTCGGCGGCGTGGTCGGGGCGCAGTTCGGTACGATGATCGGCGCGCGCATGAAGGCCGAACAGTTGCGCATCCTGCTGGCGCTGATGGTTCTGGTTGTCTGCGGCAAGCTGGCGCTGGACCTTCTGCTGCAACCGGCCGAGCTGTTCTCGCTCGGCGACAGCGGGGGGCATTGATCATGCTGCGCCTCGTTGCGGCCCTGTTGCTGGTTGCCTCTCCGCTCGGCGCCGCCGAGGAAACCGTGGTGCTGGGGCTGAGCCAGGACCGGGTGGCGATCACCGCCGATTTCACCGGATCGGAGATCCTGATCTTCGGCGCGGTCAAGCGCGAAACCCCGATCCCGACCGGAGATCCGCTGCAGGTCATCGTCGCGGTCTCGGGGCCGTCCGAGCCGGTGATGGTGCGGCGCAAGGAGCGCCGGTTCGGAATCTGGGTGAACACCGACAGCGTGCTGGTGGATTCCGCCCCCAGCTTCTATGCGGTCGCGACCAGCGCGCCCTTCGACGACATCATCACCGATACCGAGGATCTGCGGCACCGCATCTCGATCGAACGCGCCATCCGCTCGGTCGGAGCCGCCATGCATATCCGCGGCGCGCAGGCCTTTGCCGATGCCGTGGTGCGCATCCGCGAGAATGCGGGGCTTTACTCCATCCGGGAAAACACCGTGGCAGTGGACGAACAGACCCTGTTCCGGACCTCGATCGCGATGCCGGCGGATCTGACCGAGGGCGTCTACGTTGCCCGCATCTTTCTGACCCGCGGCGGCCAGGTCATCTCGGATCTGGATACCACCATCGACGTGCGCAAGGTCGGGCTGGAGCGCATTCTCTATTCGATGTCGCGCGAGCAGCCGTTCCTGTACGGGCTGATGTCGCTGGCTATCGCGATTGCCGCCGGTTGGGGCGCATCGACCGCGTTCCGCATGCTGCGCAACACCTAGCCGCGGCCGATATAGGGCATGGTGGTCGCCATCACCGTCATGAACTGCACGTTTGCCTCGGGCGGCAGGCTCGCCATGTGCAGGACCGAGCGCGCCGCATCCTCGACCGCCATGGTCGGGTCTGGCGCGTCCCCCTTGGCAAGCTGGGT
Source organism: Ruegeria sp. BHSB196 (assembly GCF_059613135.1). Classification (NCBI taxonomy): domain Bacteria; kingdom Pseudomonadati; phylum Pseudomonadota; class Alphaproteobacteria; order Rhodobacterales; family Roseobacteraceae; genus Ruegeria; species Ruegeria sp. BHSB196. The sequence goes on along the minus strand of NZ_JBXWRY010000019.1, from coordinate 17,809 downwards.
CTCGACGAGGCCTTGAACCATCGGCGTGCGGGCGTTGCCGATGTCGATCTGGCCGCAGGCGATGCCGAACGCCCGCCCGTCCAGCGACAGGCTGCGGGTCAGCCCGGTGATGGCGTGCTTGGTCGCCGTGTAATGCACCGATTTCGGGCGCGGGACATGGGCGGCGATCGAGCCGTTGTTGATGATCCGGCCGCCCTGCGGAGACTGCGCGCGCATGGCGGCAAAGGCTTCGCGCGCGCACAGGAACATTCCGTTCAGGTTCACGCTGACGGTCTGATACCAGTCCTCGAGCGCGATCTCGTCGATGGTGCCGCCCGGCGCGAAGATGCCCGCGTTGTTGAACAGGACATCCAGCCGCCCGGCCTGATCCAGAAACGCCCGAAAACAGGCGCGGACCGAGTCCGGCTCGGTGACGTCGCCAATCAGCGGGATCGCATGGGGCCGATCCCTGGCCATGTCCCGGAGCAGTTCGCCCCGGCGCGCCAGCAGCCCCACGCGCCAACCCTGGTCCAGAAACAGTTCGGCGGTGGCCCGGCCGATGCCCGAGCTGGCGCCGGTCACGATGATCGTCTTCATGTCTCCTCGGCCTCCAACGTGAGTTCCGGCGCCGCCGCACGGCGCAGGTCGTCCACCCGCAGGTCATGGGTGGGTTTCGACAGCCGGTTGCGCACGACCCAGATCAGCCGCTCCTGCGCGCGGGTGATCGCCACATAGGCCAGCCGCTTCCACAGGGGTTGTCCCGCCTCGCTGCGGCCCATCCGGGCGGCGGCGTAGATGTCGGGCGCAAAGACCTGCACCGTGTCCCATTGCGACCCCTGCGCCTTGTGGATCGTCACCGCCGCGCCGTGCAGAAAGGTCGCGCCCATCCGCGCCGCAAACGGAATGAACGGTTCGTCCTCGTCGGGCTTTTCGATCTTGACGATCGAGGCGGCGCTGACCTGTGGATCCTCGGCCCCCATGACGTGCAGGCGCGAAAAGCCCGGCTTGCGGCCCGGCCCCAGATAGATCACCTGTGCGCCCTTGATCAGCCCCCGCGCTTCGAGGTCCAGCCGCTTCTTGCGGTGCTTGAGTGGCAGTTCGATGCCGTCGCAGATCAGCGGCTCGCCTTCCAGCAGCGCGGTCTCGGGCGCGCCGTGCACGTGACGGAAGGCGTGGATCAGCCGGATGCGAGTCGCGTTGCGCCAGACCAGGACCGGGCTGCGCGCCATCAGATCGACCTCGACCCGCTGGCCCCAGACCACCCGGTCGTCGCGGCGGGCGGTCTGTTCGACCATGCGTTCGAACTCTTCGAAGCCCAGTTGCGGATCGGCCAGGGCATGCGCGAGATCGAGGATCGGGTTGTCGGCATCCTGCCGGTGGATGCGGCTCAGCGTCAGCTTGCGCGGCTCGGGCAAGGCGTCGAACACCATCGAACCGGACTGGTTGACCGGCGCCAGCTGGGCCGGGTCTCCGAACAGCAGGAGCGTCGGGAAGATCTCTTTCAGATCCTCGAACTGCCGGTCGTCCAGCATCGACGCCTCGTCCACGAAGCCGATATCCAGCGGCTCGTCGCGGCGCTTCCAGCCGGTGATGAAGTCCGATCCGCGCAGTCCGGCGGCCGCGAGGGCGCCGGGGATGGACTTGTTGCGCTCGTAGAACGCCGCGGCGCGGTCCAGCGCCTCGTCGGTCAGCCCCTCGATCTCGGGGCGCTCGCCGGTGCCGGCCAGCCATTCGGCAATGCGTTCGTATTCCGGGTCGTAGACGGGGGTGTAGAGAATGCGGTGGATGGTCGTCGCCGGAACGCCCCGCAGGCGCAGCACGCTGGCCGCCTTGTTGGTGGGGGCGAGGATCGCCAGGCTCCGCCTGTCGCGCGCCTTGCGGCTTTCGTAGTCGCCCGACACGACATGGACGCCCGCGGCCGCCAGCGCCCTGTGCAATTCGGCCAGCAACAGGGTCTTGCCCGATCCCGCCTTTCCGATAACCGCGATCACGCCGGACGCGCCGTCGCCCGGAGACTTGAGCAGAGCCTCGTCGTCCAGATCGACGCCTGCCGTCCGCAGCATCTCGGCAATGCGGTCGAAGGCGGCGGCCTGATCGTCGGAAAAGGTGACTTGCGGCAGGGACATGGCGCGACCCTACAGGGCCGCGCCGCCGGTCGCCAGATGCCCCTTCACCTTTTCGTCCGCCTCACGCGCTGCGCGCGAAGCGGGGACGCGCGGCCTTGCCGAACGCGGCATTGAACCACATCCGCGACAGTTCGCGCGGGATGCCCGCCCGTTCCGCCACCCGCGCGCAATCCGCCGGGGAATAGGGCCACAGCCCGACCGAGATCTGGTCACGGCCCGTGCCCTGCGACCCGAGGATCTCGGGCGACGACCCGATCAGGCGGTAGATGCGCACCATGCGGGCATCGAACACGCCGGCGATATGGGTCAGCCCGAACCCCTCCATCACCTCGCCCCCGCTCAGCATGATCGCCCCGGCGATTCGGGGGCTTGCATTGCGGGACAGGCAGAACCGGGTGACTTCCCAGATCAGGGGGCTGCGGATCGGCGCGCCGCCGGTCAGATGCCCGAATACCTCGTTGATCATCACCGGCCCGGTGGTCGGCAGGATGCGCATGGAACCGCCATGGCTGCCATCCTCTTCCTGCCAGATCACGTAGAGCGGGTTCAGATCGTCGTACTTGTCCCGTTCCTCCCCCTTGGCATTGACCTGCACATCCCAGCCCAGCCGGGTCTTGAACTGGTCGGCCCGGTCCCGGAACATCCCGTCGGCAAGTTTCGGGTATTTGTGCAATTCGTCCGCATAGACATAGCGCAGCATGGTGTGGTCCCCTCGTCGTCCAAACTGGAACAAAGGGGGTACGGAGCGATGGTTAATTTCCGGTCAGCGGGCCGTTCGGGCGTTAAACCACGATTAATCCGCGGCTCATCGCGGTGGCGATGGCGTGGGTGGTGTTGAGCGCGCCGAGCTTGAACCGCGCGCTTTCGATATAGACCCGGAGCGTATGTTCCGAGATCGACAGCGAATGCGCGACCTGCGCCCGGCTGTAGCCGAGCGCAAGCAGCGTCATCGCATCTATTTCCCGTGGCGAGAGGGTCCGGCTCACCTCGGGCTGGCGTCCGGATTCAAACTCCAGCGCCTTGCGGTTGAAGAAATGCGCAATCAGGATCAGGTCGCGCCCGTAGGTCTGGGTGAAACCGGCCCAGGTTTCGTCGTCGCAGGCGTGATTGGCGGTGAACAGGGCGAATTGCCCGTTCGGGCCGCGAATCGGGATCGAATAGCCCTGATTGCCCACCCCGTGCTGGAGGGCGTCCTTGAGGAACGCCTTTGCGGCCCTGCCGGACCAGTCCAGCTTTTTCCAGTCCACGGGATGGAAACGCTGAAAACACCCCAGAATGACCGGGTCGATGCGGTGATAGTTGCGGTCGAGATAGCGTTCCGCCCAGGCATCGGGATAGGTGGTGCACCCGTATTGGTCGCCCGCGCTGTCAACCCAGTGATAGATTATGTGATCGATGCCCAGAATGTCCCTGAGCGAGATGGCAACCCTTTCGAGATCCTCAAGCGTGCTGCTGTCTTCCAATGCCTCGAGGATATGGTTCAAATCGACCTTCGTTCCCATTCGCGGGCGTCTTCGCCTCTTCGTTCTTGGACGCGATCTCGGCCGCGGCGATCAGCCTGGCATCGTCAAGCTGTTCGGCCAGCGTCCTCAGCCCATTCGCCGAGGCGAAGGTTTTAAGGTCCGAGAGAACGTCCAGTATCCACTCGTTATGTGGCATCAGCCTCTCTCCGAAACGGTTAACGAAGGGTTAATACAACCATAGCATGTGGCCATTTGTTGAGAATACTCGCCGGTTTCCACTCCCCAAAAACAGCGAGGCCGCCGGCGCTAAGCGATTGAAACCGCTCAGGGTGGATTCTCGGACGCAAAGACCCGCGAACCACCGTCGTGATTCGCGGGTCTTGCCTTGTGCGTTGAAATCCGCCCGGCTCAGCCGCGCGCTTCCAGAACCTCTTCGAGCGTGCGCAGGCCCGTGCGCGGGGACTGCACCAGAACCGACATGTTGCCCGGCTTGTGCTCGTTGCGCATCATCTTCATGTGCGCCTCGGGCAGGTCGGACCACGAGAACACTTCGGACATGCACGGATCCAGGCGACGCTCGATCATCAGCTGGTTGGCGGCCGACGCCTGTTTGAGATGCGCAAAGTGCGAGCCCTGCAGACGTTTCTGGTGCATCCACATGTAACGCACGTCGAAGGTCAGGTTGTACCCGGTGGTCCCGGCGCAGATCACCACCATGCCGCCCTTCTTGACCACGAAGGTCGAGACCGGGAACGTGCTTTCGCCCGGATGTTCGAACACCATGTCGACATTCACGCCCTTGCCGGTGATGTCCCAGATCGCCTTGCCGAACTTGCGGGCTTCCTTGAACCACTCGGCATATTCCGGCGTGTTGACCGTGGGCAACTGACCCCAACAGTTGAAGTCCTTGCGGTTGATGACGCCCTTGGCGCCCAGACCCATGACGAAATCGCGCTTGCTTTCGTCCGAGATCACGCCGATGGCGTTGGCGCCCGCCGTGTTGATCAACTGGATCGCATAGGATCCCAGACCGCCCGACGCGCCCCAGACCAGGACGTTCTGGCCCGGCTTCAGGTCATGCGGTTCATGCCCGAACAGCATCCGATAGGCAGTGGCCAGCGTCAGCGTGTAGCAGGCGCTTTCTTCCCAGGTCAGGTGCTTGGGGCGCGGCATCAGCTGTTGCGCCTGCACGTTGGTGAACTGGGCAAACGAGCCGTCCGGCGTCTCGTAACCCCAGATGCGCTGGCTGGGCGAATACATCGGATCGCCGCCATTGCAGTGCTCGTCGTCGCCATCATCCTGGTTGCAGTGGATCACGACCTCATCGCCGACTTTCCAGCGCTTCACCTTGTCGCCCACGGCCCAGACGATGCCCGAGGCATCGGACCCGGCGATGTGATACGGGGCCTTGTGCCCGTCGAAGGGGCTGATCGGTTTGCCCAGCGACGCCCAGACGCCGTTGTAGTTGACGCCCGCCGCCATCACCAGGACCAGCACCTCGTGGCTGTCCAACTGCGGGACATCGACGACTTCCTGCTGCATCGCGGTGTCGGGTTCGCCATGGCGTTCCTTGCGGATCGCCCAAGCGTACATCTGCTTGGGCACATAGCCCATCGGCGGGATTTCCCCCATCTCGTAGAGGTCTTTTTCGGGCGCTTCGTAAGACGCTATGCCGCTGTCCGTATCCAAAGCCATGCTGGCCTCCTTCGTTCAAAGCTCTTGCCGCAATGCAGAATCGCGGATCTCATCGGATGAGATATTCGCCGCCGAGCAACAATGCAATAGATTTTCGACCGGTTTTTGAAATTTTATAACCCAGCGAGTGCAGAAATCTACTTTGCTGCCGCAGCATCCCGTCCCCCCCCTCCGAAAAGATGTGCAACCGAGCGGGCATAGAACTCGGCCAGATCGCGCCGGTCGACCGATGGCACCAGCACGCCGTTCTGGCGCAGCAGGATGCGCCGTTCGACCAGTTGGCGCACCGCGAATGCGATGGCCTCGCCTTCGTCCCGCGCCGTCATGCCCCGCGCCGCCATAACGTCGGCGACGGCCGCCGTCAGTTCCGCCTCGGGCATGCCGCCGTTCTTCAGCAACAGCCAGCAGGCCAGGGGTCCGGGGACAAGCGGCACCGCCCGGCCGATACGGGCCATCAGCTCGCGCGCCAGATCCGTCGTCATGTCCTTCGACCCATCCGCGCCGAAGGCCCGCAGCGACAGGGGCAGGCCATAGCGCACCGAGGCCAGGCCGAACCGCTGGTACTTGCCGATCACCCGCCGCCAGATCTGCCGCAGAAACCACCGAGATACCACGCCGATCCGCGCCTCGAACCGCCGGCCGTTGGCCTTGGCGGCCGAGGTGAGGATCGTATCCTCCAGCACCCGGTCATAGTTCAGGGCGACCGGCACGAACACCACGTCCTTGTCGCCCTGCTCCACGCTGTCGATGATGTATTTCAGCAGACCCAGCTTTGGCCGCCCCAATCCCCCGGTCAGGCTGAGCCCGCCCTCGGGAAACATGGCCTGGGTCACGCCGGCTTCAGTCGCGTGGCGCACATACGAGGCCAGAACCTGCCGATAGAGATCGCTGCCGGACTTGCGGCGGATGAAATAGGCGCCCATCGCGCGGATCAGGCGGCTGAGCGGCCAGACCCGCGCCCATTCGCCGACCGCATAGGACAGGGCGGACTGTTCGGCCGCCAGATAGGTGACGAGCACATAGTCCATGTTGCTGCGGTGGTTCATGACAAAGACGACCGTCGCGTCCGGGTCGATCTCGGCGATGGCCTTCTGGTCCTCGTAGCTCAGCCGCACATCGTAGAACGCGTTGCTCAGCAGCCGCGCGGCCCGGATGGCAAAGCTGAAATAGGTGAAGGCGGAAAAGGACGGCACGATTTCCCGCGCGTACCTGCGCGCGGTTTCAAAGGCCACGGCCTCGGGCATGCCGGTTTCCCTGGCGTGCTGCTGCACCGCGCGGCCCACCTGCGGGTCATAGATCAGTTGCTGGATCATGTCGTGACGGCGGGCCAGCTTGAACGGCTGGATCGGGCGCTGCAGCTTCATGTTGAGCCGCGCCACCGCCCGTTCGAGCCGTCGTCGAAAGAACCAACGCACCGAGGGAAACAGGAAATGCGAGGCAAAGGTGACCGCCGCGAACAGCAGGATCAGCACGAATAACCAAAGCGGGAGTTCCACCGTTCGCGTCATTGCTGCACCCTGCCACCAATCGCGCCACGTCACAATCGCAAGAAAACCCGCGATGCCGCAACGCAGCGAATTGACATATCCCGAAAATTGCGATTTAGAACGCTATTGTGAAATATTATTGCCCACCTAGTGCGAGGCCATGTCATGACGCAGACGCAGAAAGATCGCCCCTGGCTCATCCGGACCTATGCCGGACATTCGACCGCCAAAGCCTCGAACGAGCTGTATCGCAGCAATCTGGCCAAGGGTCAGACGGGCCTTTCCGTGGCCTTCGACCTGCCGACCCAGACCGGCTATGACAGCGACCACACGCTGGCGCGCGGCGAAGTCGGCAAGGTGGGCGTGCCGATCTGCCATCTGGGCGACATGCGGGTGCTGTTCGACCAGATCCCGCTGGAACAGATGAACACGTCGATGACGATCAACGCCACCGCCCCTTGGTTGCTGGCGCTCTACATCGCGGTGGCCGAGGAACAGGGCGCCGACGTGTCCAGGCTGCAGGGCACGGTGCAGAACGACCTGATCAAGGAATACCTGAGCCGCGGCACCTATGTCTGCCCGCCCAAGCCTTCGCTGAAAATGATCGCCGACGTGGCCGAGTACTGCTACTCGAACGTGCCGAAATGGAACCCGATGAACGTGTGTTCCTACCACCTGCAAGAGGCCGGCGCGACGCCCGAGCAGGAGCTGGCCTATGCGCTGGCCACCGCCATCGCCGTGCTGGACGAGCTTCGCCCCCGCGTCCCGGCCGAGGACTTTCCGGCGCTCTGCGGGCGCATCTCGTTTTTCGTGAATGCGGGCATCCGCTTTGTCACCGAAATGTGCAAGATGCGGGCCTTTGTCGATCTTTGGGACGAAATCCTGCAACAACGCTATGGGGTCGATAACCCCAAGTTCCGCCGATTCCGTTATGGCGTTCAGGTCAACTCGCTGGGTCTGACCGAGCAGCAGCCGGAAAACAACGTCTACCGCATCCTGATCGAGATGCTGGCCGTGACCCTGTCAAAAAAGGCGCGCGCCCGGGCGGTGCAACTGCCGGCCTGGAACGAGGCCTTGGGCCTGCCGCGCCCGTGGGATCAGCAATGGTCGATGCGGATGCAGCAGATCCTGGCCTATGAGACCGACCTGCTGGAACACGACGACCTGTTCGACGGCAACCCGGTGGTGGACGCGAAGGTCGAGGAACTGAAGCAGGGCGCCCGGGCCGAGCTGGCCAATCTGGACTCGATGGGCGGAGCGGTCGCGGCGATCGACTACATGAAGTCGCGGCTGGTGGACTCCAATGCCGAACGCCTCAACCGGATCGAGCGCAACGAAACCATCGTGGTCGGCGTGAACAAATGGACCGAAGGCGAAGCTTCGCCCCTGCAGACCGGCGATGGCGGCATCATGGTCGTCGATCCGGCGGTCGAGCAGGAACAGATCGCCCGCCTGAACGACTGGCGCGCGCAGCGCGACGATGCGGCCGTGGCGGCGGCTTTGGCCGGGCTGCGGGAGGCGGCCCAGTCCGGCGCCAACATCATGGAGGCTTCCATTGCCGCGGCCAAGGCCGGGGTGACCACCGGCGAATGGGCCGAGGAAATGCGCAAGGCCTATGGCACCTATCGCGGTCCGACCGGCGTGTCCGGCTCGGTATCGAACAAGACCGAAGGTCTGGACGATCTGCGCGCCGCGGTGGACGCGGTCAGCGACCGGCTGGGTCGCCGCCTGAAGTTCCTGGTCGGCAAGCCGGGGCTCGACGGCCATTCCAACGGAGCCGAACAGATCGCCTTCCGCGCCCGCGATTGCGGCATGGACATCACCTATGACGGCATCCGCCTGACGCCCGAGGAAATCGTCGCCTCGGCGCTCGAGGAACAGGCGCATGTGATCGGGCTGTCGATCCTGTCGGGCAGCCACATTCCGCTGGTCGAGGAGGTCATGCAGCGCCTGCGCGCCGCCGGCCTGGGTCACATCCCCGTCGTCGTCGGCGGAATCATTCCGGACGAAGACGCGGAGAAACTGAAATCCTTCGGGGTCGCGAAAGTCTATACGCCAAAGAATTTCGAATTGAACGCCATAATAGGCGATTTGGTCGCTCTTGTGGAAACGCGCGAAATTGCGGCGGAATAGATTTCTTTTCCCCGCAAATTTTGCTGGCCGGAAAAAAAGAAACTCCGTATGTACGTGGGGCACCACTCACCACGATGATCGGCCTGCGCCGAAACGGAGACCTTATGGCAATCGACCTGAAAAAGATGTCGCGCAAGGAATTGACGGAATTGCGCGACAAAATCGAAATTGCCCTGAAAGAAGCCGAGCAGAAGGAACGCCGGGAAGCATTGGAAGCGGCGGAACGGGCGGCCGCGCAATACGGTTTTTCCTTGTCCGAACTGTCGGGCGAAACCCGGCGCGGCGGCAAAGGCGCCAAGGCCAGGGCCAAATACCGCAACCCGGCCAATCCCGAACAAACCTGGACCGGACGCGGCCGCAAACCGCAATGGATCCACGATGCGCTCAAGGCCGGCGCCGACATCTCCGACCTGGAAATCTGACCGGGGCGACGGCACGGGATGACAATTCACATCGGCGCAAGCAAGGGCGACTATGCGGAAACCGTACTGCTGCCCGGCGATCCCTATCGGGCCAAATGGGCGGCAGAGACCTTTCTGACCGACATCCGGCAGGTCAACGATGTTCGCGGCATGCTGGGCTTTACCGGCTTCTGGAACGGCAACAGGGTCAGCATTCAGGGAAGCGGAATGGGCATGCCCTCGCTTTCCATCTACGTCAACGAGCTGATCCGGGACTTCGGGGTGAATACCTTGATCCGCATCGGCTCCTGCGGCGCGATGCAGGACAGCGTGAAACTGCGCGATATCATCCTGGCGATGACATCGACCACACTCAGCACGCCATCCCGTGGCATCCTGCGGGAACTCAACTTCGCCCCCTGCGCCGACTGGAGCCTGCTGCAATCGGCGGCGCGCGCCGCGGAGGCCAAAGGTTCGCCGACGCATGTCGGCGGGATCTATTCGTCGGATGTCTTCTATGACGAACGCCCCGACCTCAACGAGCAGATGGTGCGCCACGGCATCCTCGGGGTCGAGATGGAGGCAGCCGAGCTCTACATCCTTGCGGCCCGCCACAAATGCCGTGCCCTGGCGATACTGACCGTGTCCGACCACCTGCTGACCGGTGCCGCTTTGACCCCGCAGGACCGAGAAAAAAGCTTTGGCGACATGGTCGAGATCGCCCTGCACACCGCGTTTCCGGATACGGCCGGATAATCCATTCCATTCGAGCGCCTTCGGCGCGCATTATCAATTTTCTGTTGAGGGACGCTGTCCCTCAAACTCCCTGGGGTATTTGAAACCAGAAAGAAGCAGGAAAGCGAAACCCCGGCTTCTTTCTGGTCCGAAATACCCCGGGGTGAATTGCCCGAAGGGCAAGAGGGGCAGCGCCCCTATTTTCTGCCATGGCTGCGATCGTAGCCGTTCGGCTCGGGACGTTTCCAGCCTTCCAGCGCACGGCCTTTCGGTGCAAATACTTCTACCAATAGAGGAAAACAGGCGGCCACGTCCGACGAATGCTCGGAGGAGCAGTCGCCGCCCGGGCATGCGCTGAGATTGCCCAGAAGATCGATCTCGGCGAAGAATTCGAGGAAGTCTCCCGGGCGCACCGGCGAAGCTTTCATGAAATACTGCCCGGTATCGCGCGTGAAGCCCGTACACATGAAGACGTTGAGCACGTCATGCACGTACGATTCGGCCTCGGCCGTTGGCATTTCAAGCCGGTCCGCCAGCGCACGGGTCAGGTTCGAATGGCAACACTGGTGGTACTGCGTCCCGGCCAGCAGGTTGACGGTATAGGGATCGCACCGGGTGCCGATCACGTCATGCACGGACCCGCCGAACGGGTCGATGCCATACCAGTCCAGCGTGTCCTCGACGATGGTTGCCATTGGCCGCAGATGGGGAAAGCTGGACCACAGGCGGTCGCCGGTCGTGACGTGGGTTCCGTGCAAGGCGCGCGTCTTGCCCGAGTAGAACCGTTCTGACAGATCGTTCAGGTTCCACAGGTTCAGATCGCCCACCTGCGGGCCTTCGACCGAGGTGATGCGAAAGAAATGCCCGGCCGGCACCTCGAAACACCGCGCGTCGCGCGGCGGGACCAGAACCTCACCGGTCTTGGTGACGGTCTGCCGCGCCGCGCCCAGCAACGCCAGATCGGGCTTGGGCAGCGTATCCGTGGGATAGCAGATAACCGGGGCGGCCGCGCGGCGCGCGGCGGCATCTTGGGGCGGATGTCTGGTGGTCATGGTCGGTCTCTGTGGCATCTGCGCGCAGATTGGCACCGATTGCCCGGCAGGGAAAGAGGCCGGCGTTCGCGCACCGGTCACAACCCGGTTCTCAGGTCTGCGACCGCAGGCAACGCCGCGGCGCGTCGGCTCCCTCCCTACGCGCACCGCAATAGGCGCAGGTCCAGCAGCCCTCGGCCTTGTGCTGGCGCCAGCGGCATTCGCGGGTCCGCGATCCGGTCCGGGCGCGCCAGGCGAAATAGGCAAAGACACCGATTGCGAGGATCAGGATCAGGGCGGGCATAGCCGAGGATGTGCCGGCGCCACCGTCGAGTGCAAGCGTTTCCGGTGTTCCACACCCGAGGGTCCGATCGTGGAACACCGGTCATCGGGGGCCGAGTCGCTAGGCTGCGTTCGCGTAGTCGAACAGCCCGGGTTCGCGCCCGGCGGCGGAAGGCTTGGGTTCCGGCAAGTAGTAGGCCCAAGCCTGTTCAAGCAGTTTCAGGGCCTCGGCGGCCGAGATTTTCTGTTTCCTGTCAGCGGATTGCATGAGCGTCACCCGATTCTGGCGTTCGATCCCTCCCTGCCAGGAAGCTAGAACCGGACGCGCCGGATTTCACCCGATCCTTTTGCAATCTGGACATGCGCCCCGTGCATGAGACTGGCGACCCGACAAAAAAACCCGGGTCGGTTGCGACCCGGGTGGCATGTGCGGTCTGCAGGCGTCAAACCGTGCGTTCGACCATCATCTTCTTGATCTCGGCAATGGCCTTGGCCGGGTTCAGACCCTTGGGACAGGTCTTGGTGCAGTTCATGATCGTGTGGCAGCGATAGAGCTTGAACGGATCCTCAAGCTGGTCCAGACGCTCGCCGGTGGCCTCGTCGCGGCTGTCGATGATCCAGCGATAGGCATGCAGCAGCGCGGCGGGGCCCAGATACCGGTCGCCGTTCCACCAGTAGCTGGGGCAGGCGGTGGAACAGCTGGCGCACATCACGCATTCATACAATCCGTCCAGCTTCTTGCGGTCCTCGATCGACTGCTTCCATTCCGTGGCCGGTCGGTTGGTCTTGGTTTCCAGCCAGGGCATGATGCTCGCATGCTGGGCATAGAAATGGGTCAGGTCCGGGATCAGATCCTTGACCACCGGCATGTGCGGCAGCGGATAGATCTTCACGTCGCCCTTGATCTCGTCCATGCCGTAGATGCAGGCCAGCGTGTTGATCCCGTCGATGTTCATCGCGCAGGATCCGCAGATGCCTTCGCGGCAGGACCGGCGGAAGGTCAGGGTCGGGTCGATCTCGTTCTTGATCTTGATCAGCGCGTCCAGAACCATCGGGCCGCAGGTGTCCATGTCGACGAAATAGGTGTCCACGCGCGGGTTCTGCCCGTCTTCCGGGTTCCAGCGGTAGATCTGGAATTTGCGGATGTTGGTCGCGCCGTCGGGTTTGGGCCAGGTCTTGCCCGTGGTGATGCGCGAATTCTTCGGGAGGGTCAGTTGGACCATGGGTTCCTCTCCTTAGAAGGTCCGCGCCTTGGGCGCGATCTTTGCAAGGCTGATGCCGCCCTGCTCTTCGGTTGTCAGCGGGTCGGTGATCACCGGGCGGTAGCTGAGTTCGACCTTGTTGCCATCGACGCGGGCCACGGTATGCACCCGCCAGTTGTCGTCGTCGCGCTCGGGGAAATCCTCGTGCGCGTGGGCGCCGCGGGATTCCTTGCGCGCCTCGGCCCCCACGATGGTGGCCAGGGCGTTCGGCATCAGGTTGGTCAGTTCCAGGGTTTCCATCAGGTCGCTGTTCCAGACCAGCGAGCGGTCCGAGACCTTCAGATCGTCCATCTTGGCCGCGATCGCGGTCATTTTCCCGACGCCCTGGGCCAGCGTTTCGGCGGTGCGGAAAACGGCGGCGTCGTCCTGCATGGTCTTCTGCATCTCAAGCCGAAGATCGGCGGTCGGCACCGATCCGCTGGCATTGCGCAGCGCATCGAACCGGTCCAGCGCCTTGTCCACCGATGCCTTGTTCAGCTCGGGGTTCGGCGCCGCGGGGTCCACGACCTTGCCCGCGCGGATCGCGGCGGCGCGGCCGAACACCACCAGGTCGATCAGCGAGTTCGAGCCCAGACGGTTGGCCCCGTGTACCGAGGCACAGCCGGCCTCGCCCACGGCCATCAGGCCCGGCACCACGGCGTTGGGGTTGTCGGCGGTGGGGTTGAGCACCTCGCCCCAATAGTTGGTCGGGATGCCGCCCATGTTGTAGTGAACGGTCGGCAGAACCGGGATCGGTTCCTTGGTCACGTCCACGCCCGCAAAGACCCGCGCCGATTCCGAGATGCCCGGCAGACGCTCGGCCAGGGCTTCGGGTGGCAGATGGCTGAGGTTCAGGTGGATATGATCGCCTTCTTCACCATGGCCGCGCCCTTCGCGGATCTCCATGGTCATCGAACGCGAGACGTAATCGCGCGGGGCCAGATCCTTGTACTGGGGCGCGTAGCGCTCCATGAACCGCTCGCCTTCCGAGTTGGTCAGGTATCCGCCCTCGCCGCGCGCGCCTTCGGTGATCAGGCAGCCCGAGCCGTAGATGCCGGTCGGGTGGAACTGCACGAATTCCATGTCCTGCAGCGGCAGACCCGCGCGGGCCACCATCCCGCCGCCATCGCCGGTGCAGGTATGGGCCGAGGTCGCGCTGAAATAGGCGCGGCCATAGCCGCCCGTGGCCAGCACCACCATCTTGGCGTTGAAGACATGCATGGTGCCGTCGTCCAGCTTCCAGCAGACGACGCCCTGGCACTGCCCGTCCTCGGACATGATCAGGTCGATCGCGAAATACTCGATGTAGAATTCCGCGTTGTTCTTCAGCGACTGGCCATAGAGCGTGTGCAGGATCGCGTGACCCGTCCGGTCGGCGGCGGCGCAGGTGCGTTGTACCGCCGGGCCTTCACCAAACTCGGTCGTGTGGCCGCCGAAGGGGCGCTGATAGATCTTGCCTTCCTCGGTGCGGCTGAAGGGCACGCCGTAATGTTCAAGCTCGTACACAGCCTTGGGCGCCTCGCGCGCCAGGTATTCCATCGCGTCTGTGTCGCCCAGCCAGTCCGAACCCTTGACGGTGTCATACATGTGCCACTGCCAGTGGTCGGGGCCCATGTTCGACAGCGATGCGGCGATGCCGCCCTGTGCCGCCACGGTGTGCGAACGGGTCGGGAAAACCTTGGTCACGCAGGCCGTGCGCAGGCCCTGTTCGGCCATGCCCAGCGTCGCCCGCAGACCGGCGCCGCCGGCGCCGACAACGACCACGTCATAGTCATGGGTTTCATATTCGTAAGCAGCCATGTTCGATCAGCTCCGGTCGTTAGAGGGCAATGCGCGCGATGGCGAAAACGCCGGTCGCGGCTGCGGCATAGGAAAGGCAGATGACGCCGATGATCAGAACCTTCTGCATCGTTCCGTGCACGTAATCCTCGATCATCACCTGGGCGCCGTCGGCGAAATGCTTGAAACCGACAAGCAGCGTCAGCGCGGTCACGATGGCCGGGAACGGACGGGAAAAGTACTCCAGCACCGCATCGTGCGGCTCTCCGAGCATCGGACCGAAGGTGAACACGAACAGCGGCACGAGGATCAGCAGCGCCACCGAACTGACCTTCATGGCCCAGAAATGCGCGGTTCCCGTTTTGGCCGAGCCCAGGCCAACGGCGCGTTTGCGGTCGGTGAGATAACGCATCATGGGCCTCCGTTATGCGACGATCAGCAGGGTGATGAGGGTCAGGACGAACGAGCCGATCACCACGGCCCAGCCCAGTTTTTCCGCAACCGGAAGGTCAAGGCCCATGGCGTTGTCCCAGATCAGATGACGGATGCCGGCCAGCATGTGATACCACAGGCCCCACAGCGACAGCGCCATCACCAGATCGCCCAGCAGCGAGGTGATCCACCAGTCGGCGCGGGCGAAGGCCTCGGGCGAGGTCGCGGCAGCCAGAAACCACCACACGATCAGCAGGGCCGCCACGATCAGCGCGTTGCCGGTGATGCGGGTCAGGATCGAGGTGACGGACGTCAGCTGCGGACGATAGATCGTCAGATGCGGTGAAAGCGGGCGATTGCCCCGATTGACATCGGCCATGGTGGCTCCTTTCCGGTTGGCTGGGGAAGTTTTTACCGCATTTTCCAACTCTGTCACGCGCTGCAGGTGCAAAAAAGACGGAAAAACTGTGCAAAGCGTCAGAAAAATCAGGTTTGTGATCACAGCGCGGAACTGCGTGATCACAGGGGCTTCGCGCGCAACCCCTTGTGAGCGTTATCAAACGACCTGGCTTGTGATCACGAATCTGAACCGTCATTTGCGCGATGCGGTCTGCCGCGTCACTTCGCGCAGCAATTTTCTGCGAATGCGCTCGGGGTAGTCGCGAAACCCGGCCGCCGACACCACGAACGCCCCCTCGCCCACGATCACGTTCTCAAAGAAATACGCGGTCAGGTCCGGTTCGCTCTCCTCGATGGCGATGGCATTGACCGTTATGCCAAGTTCGCGCAAGGCGCCGTGAAGCCTGTTCGGTTCTATCCCCTCGTTGGACACCCCGTCGCCGGAAATGTCGATCAGCAGACGGGCGCAGTGCGACACTTCGGCGAATCTCGCCATCGTCGCTTCCAGCGCCTCGCCGATGGCCGTGGAAAAGTTACGCCAGACGCGGGTATCCTTGGCCACCGAATGCGCGAAGGCGTCGAGCGCCTCGAAACTGTCGATGGTGGTCCAGGGGATGGTGACCTGCTGGCGGGATGCGCCGGTCCATTGGATCAGCATCAGTTTCGACTGTCCGCGCACCAGGGCTTCGGAAACCAGCGGGTCGCGCAGGCCGGCGGCGAGGCCGTCCATCTGGATGCGGAATTCGTTGGAGTCCACCGATCCCGAGACATCGACGGCCAGCGCCAATGCCAGATCGCAGGCCGCGGCGGGCGGCGCCAGAACGACACTGAAGGCAAGACAGCGCAAGAGGTTCATGACGCAAGAGTAGCACCAAAAATACCTCCGGCAATCAAATGACTGTCAGGCCGCCGGGGCGCGCGGATCCGTCCCCTGGGTCACTTGGGCATCAAGGCCCAATAGTCCAGATCCAGCAGCACTTCGGGCCGGTATTTGCCGTCTTCCGTCCTTAATTTGAAGGGCTCTGAGCCCTTGGTCGCGACAAGGCGCAGGCGGATGGCGCCGATGCCGGGCGCGGCGGTGTCGGCCTTGTCCAGAACCTCGCTCCACGCCTTGATCGTGTCGCCGGCGAAGCAGGGGTTGGCGTGGGCGCCGCCGTTGAGACCGACGATCATCTGCGCGTTGGCGAGGCCGTTGAAGGAGAGGGCGCGGGCCATCGAGATGACGTGGCCGCCATAGATCAGGCGGCCGTCGGGGCGGAAGGTGAGGTCGAAATGCACCTTGGCGGTGTTCTGCCAGAGGCGGGTGGCGAGCATGTGCTCGGCCTCTTCCACGGTCACGCCATCGACGTGATCGATCGTTTCTCCCGTTTCGTACGCATCCCAGCGGTGCGACTCTCCGGATTGTACAAAATCGTAGCGCGAGAAATCGAGGCCCTCGGGCACCACCAGATCCTGCGGGTCCACCGCCGGTTTCAGATCGGGCACCACGGTCTCGGGCGCGGGCGCGTCGAGGTCCGATTTGCGCACCATCACCCAGCGGACGTATTCGATCACCACCTCGTCGCGCTGGTTCAGGCCGCGGGTGCGGACCCAGACGACGCCGGTCCTGCCATTGGAGTTCTGCTTCACCCCGATCACTTCGGATTCCGAGCGCAGCGTGTCGCCGGGATAGACCGGTCGCAGCCAGCGCCCTTCGGCATAGCCGAGATTGGCCACGGCATTCAGCGAGATGTCCGGCACGGTCTTGCCGAAGACCACGTGGAACGCGGCCAGATCGTCGATCGGGCTTTGCGGCAGGCCGCAATTGCGCGCGAATTCGTCCGAGGAATAGAGCGCGTGGCGGGCGGGATAGAGCGCGTGATAGAGCGCGCGTTCGCCCACGGTCACTGTGCGCGGCACCGCATGGTGCAGGATCTGGCCCACCGAATAGTCTTCGAAGAACCGGCCCGGATTGGTTTTCGCCATCATTGCTGTCCCAGTTTCATGTCGGGTGAATATGGCGCCTCGACCTCCTTGGTCACGGCCTGGGCGCAGCGCATCACCCCGTTGGCGGCGTCAAAGGCATAGGCCGGAGAGCCGTGCAGTTCCCACCCCTTGGCCAGCGCCTCGGACACCTTGTGGCAGAAGGCCGACGTGTCCTCCTCGGTCAGGAGGCGGTAGAGTGTGGACATGGTGCGGTTCCTTACGTCGGGAAGGGGGACGGGCCGACCAGCCCGTGGATATAGCCGATGATGCCGAACAGAACGATGGAGACGGCAAAGAACATCGCGTCCTTGCCCAGCGTGCCCGGCTCGCCCGGTGTCCAGTCGGGTTCGGCGCGGTTGATGACGACCATTTCCACCAGCGCCCAGACCAGCAGGCCCGCAAACAGGATGATCGAGGCCAGATCGCCGTTCACCAGCAGGTGCGCGAAGGCCCACAGCGCAAAGCCGGTCAGTTGCGGGTGGCGCATCCGGTTGAGAAGCAGGCCCTTGGTTCCGGCGGGGCTGAGCATCCAGATGGCGATCAGCACCAGCAGGTTGTTGACGTGGATCAGGAAATAGGGCGGCGCCCAGACAAAGACGCTGTCGGTCATGCGATAGCCGAAGATCATCAGCAGGATCGACACGGCCAGCGCGCCCGCGAC
>NZ_JBXWRY010000018.1:0-78292 GCF_059613135.1 Ruegeria sp. BHSB196 | reverse complement strand
CACATCACCAGCAGCGCAAACCAGAGTGGCGACATCAGATAGCCCACGGCGCCATGGAACATGTGAAAGCGCGAGATCGGGCGGAAGCCGCGCGAGCCCAGCAGTTTCAAATGCTGCAGGTTGCCCTGGCACCAGCGCCTGTCGCGCAGGACATAGTCGATCAGCGTGGGGGGCGTTTCTTCGTACGAGCCGCGGATGCGCGGCAGGAACCGCACCGTCCATCCGGCCCGCCGCAACAGGCCCGCCTCGACGAAATCGTGGCTCATGATCAGCCGTTCGCCGCCGCCCAGGGCGCGGAGCTTGGGCAGTCCCGCGCAACTGGCGAAAGCTTCGGTGCGGATGATGGCGTTGTGGCCCCAATAGTTGCCTTCCTGCCCGCACCAGCGCGACAGTCCCTCGGCAAACGCCACGCCATAGACACCGTTGGCGAATTGCTGCATCCGGGCAAAGACCGACTGTGCGCCGATCAGTTGCGGAAAGCTCTGGATCAGGCCGGCACCGGGGTCGCGCGCCAGCGCATCGGTGAGCCGCGCGATGGCCCGGCCCGTCATCAGGCTGTCGGCGTCGAGAACCAGCATGGCATCCCACGCGCCGCCCCAGCGGCTGACCCAATCGGCGATGTTGCCGACCTTGCGGTCGGTGTTTTGTTCGCGCCGGCGGTAGTAGAGTTCCAGATCGGGCGCGAGTGTCGTGCGCAGCGCCTCGATGCTGGCCTGTTCCTGCGCCGCGATCGTGTCGTCGCGGGTGTCCGACAGGATGAACATGGCGTAGCGGTGCGCGCCTCCGCGCGCCCGAAGTTCCTCGAGCATGGACCGCGCGTTGCCCAGTACATACCACGGCGTTTCGTTGTAGACCGGCATCAGCAGGGCGACGTTCAGGGGCTGCGGCCTGCCCTGCCGTCCGGGCCGGGCCTGCCGGGACAGCGAGACCATGCCCAGGATCACGGTGCTGACCGTGAAGGTGATCCAGAAGAAGTTGAACGAGATCAAGGCCAGAAGGATGGCTTCGAGCGCGCTGATCCCCTCTTCCGAAAACCAGTCCTGCATGACCCAAAGCAGCACCAGCGTCGCCGCCATCGCGGGGGAAAACGCCAGCGCCCGCCACAGCGCGATGGAACGGGCGGGCCGTTCCTCGGGTGCCTTGGAGTCTCGGAATTCGCAGCCGAAATCCTGCGCCGGCATCGGCAGCGGGGCCTCTGGCGGCATGATATGCAGATTGCGCGTCACGCGGTCCACCTGTAGAGCCAGACTTCGGAGGCCGGTTCGCCACCCCTGCGCAACTGCGCCCGCAACTCGACGTGATCGCGGTCGCCCGGTTCAAAGGAAAAGGCCAGGCGGGCACCTTTGGTCTCGGGGTTGCGCTCGAGGATGGGCGGTGCGAGTTCCACATGCGGCGACTGGACGAAGACTTCGAGGGTCTCGAGCTCCTCGAACAAGTCGCTGGCTTCGAAATCGATCACAACCAATCGGCCCGAACCAAAGGTCTTGTCGCCCATTGCGGTGTCGATCACGCGCGGCATGGCGGTGCGCTGCGGTTCCTCGCCCCAGATCAGCCGATAGGACAGATCGACCTGACTGCCCGGCCCATAGGGGTCGGCCGGGCGCCAATAGGCCACGATGTTGTCGTAGATTTCCTGATCCGCCGGAATCTCGACCAGGGCGACCGTGCCCTTGCCCCATTCGCCCTTGGGCTCGACCCACAGGCCCGGCCGCTTGTGGTAGTTCGCTTCGAGATCGGCAAAATCCGAAAACTCCCGTGCCCGCTGCATCAGGCCGAACCCGCGCGGGTTCGTGTCCACGAAGGAGGACACCTGCAGGGTCTTGGGATTGGCCAGCGGGCGCCAGAGCACCTCTCCCGCACCGTTGCGCATCATCAGCCCGTTGCTGTCGTGGACGGCGGGGCGGAAATCGTCGAACCGCGCGCGGTTGGTCCGGTCGTAGAGGAACATCGAAGTCAGGGGCGCGATCCCCACATGCGACAGCTCCTCGCGCGGGAAGAGGGTTGCGTCGACTTCCATCACACAGTCCGGACCGGGGGTGATGTCGAACCGGTAGGCGCCGGTCACGCTGGGGCTGTCCATCAGGGCGTGCACGATCATGTTGCGCTGACCGGGTGCGGGCCGTTCCAGCCAGAACCGGATGAATTCGGGGAATTCCTCGCCATCCGGATCGGCCGTCTTGAGCGCCAGACCGCGGGCCGACAGGCCGTAGACCTCGTGCAGTCCGATCGCCCGGAAATAGCTTGCGCCCTGAAAGACGCAGAATTCGTCGGTCTTGCCGGGCCGATGCATTTCGGTGCGCAGGCGCAGGCCCGAAAAGCCCAGCGAGTCATCGACCGGCAGTTGCGGAACCTCGTCGGACTTGTCGAACATCGAGAGGTCGAACGCCACGGGCGTCGCCATGCCTTCCTCGACCGCATGGACCTTGACGGCGCGCGGGAAATACAGACCCGGCGCAAAGAAATCGACGCTGTAGGGCGTTTCCGTGCCGTACCACAGACCCTTTTCGATGCGGAACCGGATCGACCGGTACTGTTCGTAGGTCAGTTCGCGCCACGCTTTGGGAACGGAGGCGCGTTCGACATAGGGCCGGCTGGCCAGATCGCGGGCCTCGGCGACGACGAGGCCGTGATCGAAGGGCACGGCTGCTCCGGTCGCAAAGGCTGCGGGCGCCAGGGCGAAAGCGGATGTTGATGCGAGGAATGCGCGGCGTGTCAGAATCATTTCTTGGACTTCCACGGATGCGACTTGAACCAGGCGGCCACATAGGCCACGGCGATGATCATGGCAAAGCCAATCATGTTGAGCAGGAACACACTGGCGAAATCCCGCCCGATCTGATCCATCGCGACGCCGATAAGCCGTGCCGCCGCCATGGAAAACACGAAGACTGCCAGCGATTGCTGACCGACCTTGGAGATGACCGCCAGCAGGAACCGCCAGACGTGCGCGCCGAGGCTTTCACCGGTCGCGACCAGCCGCGAACCCCTGTCCCCGGCGATGACCCAGCCGAGATAGGCCAAAGACAGGAAATGCAGGTAGCGAAAGAGGCCAAACTCGGTCTTGTCGCGGAATTCGGCGGTCAAAGGCCAGACCTTGCGGATCTGATCGGCAAGGTCGCTGTTCCAGGCATCCACCCACATGAAGACCTTCCACGATCCGAACGGGGCCGAAAGGATCAGAAACAGCGCGCAGACCCAGATCAGCGCCTTCGAGACCGGAGGCGCCGGAAGCCAGCCGCGCATGAAGGCGAAGCCGGTGAAGAACAGCAATTGCCAGCCGAAGGGATTGAAGAACCACTGCCGGTTTGACCACGGCTCGGCCGGCAGGGCCAGCACCCCGGTCTGCGCGACCAGCCAGATGCCTGCCGAGGCCGCGATGACCGCCCAGACCCCGACGCGGCACAGGCCCATCATCAGGGGCATCATCGCCAGAACCACCAGATACATGGGCAGGATGTCGAAATAGTTCGGCACGTAGGTCAGGGTGAACAATCCGACGATCTGCGGCATCGGATCGTTGAAGAAGTGCTGCAGGTTCAGGGACTCGACGTAGTTCTTTTCGAAGTGTCCGGACAGATCCAGGGCCGCCAGGCTCATCGCGACGAAGAAGAACAGGCCGATATGCGCCCAATAGACCTGCCAGGTGCGGAACCCGACCCTGGCGGTGCCCAGCCACCACCCCCGGTTCACGAAGGCGCCGCCGAATGCGATGGCCGAGGCCATGCCCGAGCAGAACACGAAGATTTCCGTTGCGTCCGAAAAGCCGAACCGCGCCGGAATCCAGTTCGCCCAGGGATCGTTCGGGATATGGGCGATCAGGATGATGAACATCGCGATGCCGCGATAGAAATCCAGGCGCGGATCGCGTGCGCCGGTTTGCGCCGCGGTGCGGGCGACGGCCGGAGCAAAGTCGGTAGCGGGCGAGACGGTCGCCATGCGTGGTCTGTCCTTTCGGGTCTTGTTATTCGGCGGGGACGCTTTGCGCGTCTTCTCCGCCCCGCGCCGCAGCGATCAGGGCGCGGCGGGCGAGGGCATAATTGTCCTCACCTCCCGCGCGTTTGGCGCGGCGGTCGTCAAGGATGCGTTCGACCGCGTCCAGCCTGCCGGCACGCAGCCCCGCATCGATGGTAAGCCGTTCGAAGACGTCGCGCTGGGCGTGCGATCCGCCCGCAAGCTGCATCGTCTCGCGCACGGTGGCGAGGTGATCGAAGGCGGTGCCGTATCGGGCGTTGCCGAAAGCCTCCAAACCGCGCGCCGCGGCAAGGCCGGGGTCGGCCATGCGACGGGTGGTGTCGTCATTCGCCAGCTTTGCATCTCGATGGATCCGCTGAAGCATCTTCGAGATTGCCTCATCACGATTATCGCCAGTCAAAGCAAGCAGATAATGCAGGTCGGCGAAGATCAGGCAACCATCCTCGGTCCGTGCGGCGCTCAGATCGGCCAATTCTTGCCAACGGTCGCCCACATCGACCCCCTCCAGCTCCAGCCGGCTCAGCAGCGAGGTCGCATTCGAGATGTCGCGGTAGTCGTCGGTGCGGTCCTTGCGGATTTCGGTGTCATACAGATCGAGAACCTGATCGATCTGCCCAAGATCGAGATGCATCAGCGCCTTGTGCCACCAGACGTGATAGCGGAAGTTGTTGCAATGCGCCCAGGCCGCCTCGCGCCCGGCCAGCCATTCCAGGCCCTGCGCGGCGTTGCCGGTCATGTCGTGCACATGCGCGACGGCATGCAGGCCCCAGGCATCGTCCGAGACCATCCACAGCGCCTGCCGGCCCGCGATCTCGGCCTTTTCATAAGCGCCGGTTTCCTCGAGCGCGAAGGAATGGCAGCCCAGCAGGTAGCCGCGCCCGGGATGGTCGGGCGCATAGGCTGGCATGATCCGTTCGATCGAGCGGCGCATGCCCTGCGGATCGCCCAGAACGAAGCTGGTCGCATGGCTGAGTTTCATGGCCAGCGTGTCCTGGGGATGGCTGCGCAGGACCGTTTCGAATTTCTGGATGGATCGGGATGGATGCCCTGCCAGCCAGTGCCGCAACGCCTCCACATAGTGGCGTTCGCGATCCGAAACCGGCTGCGCCGCCATGGCGGTTTCGGCCGCGGCCAGCGCCTCGGCGGCGACCGGGACGAGTTCCCGGCGCCCCAAAAGCAGCAGAAACAGCCCCTTGACCGCGTGTCCCAGCGCAAAATCCGGCTCAAGTTCCAGCACCCGTGCCAGATGCTGCGGCGTGATCGCCGCATGGGCCATGAACCCCAGCAGAACGCCGTTCCACGCCTCGACGCCGTCCGCGTGGTTCAGGCTGTTCATCTGTCCGAAAACGTCTTCTTTCATACCAAGGTCCAATCCGTGTGCATGCCAAAGCTGATCCTGCCTTAGCAAACTGTACGGGAGCGCCGTACCAGTATCGACGCCGCTCGCGAATTGGTGAAAGCGCGTGTGCGGGTTTCGCGAAAAAAACCGCCGATTCAACGGCATGTTTCAGCAAACCACCGCTTACGGTCAGTTCAGTGTTTCAGTCTCCGAACGGGTCTTCGGCCTGCACCACGCTGTCGGTGTCAGCGCCGAATACCGGCGGCGGTCGGCGGTAGGAGACCGGGGTCCGGGACAGTTTGAGCGGGTTGCCGATGAGGCTGACCTTGCCGGGTTGGGCCTGCATCTCGATCCGCATCTGCCGCGCGGCGACCTGATCCGAGGCAAAGACCTGATCCAGCGTCCGGACGGGGCCGACCGGAACCTTGATCGCATCCAGGCCTTCGATGATCTCGCGTGTGCGCCGCGATTTCAGCGCCGGCCGCAGAACCGCATTGAGCGCATCCCGATGTTCCAGCCGCGCCGGGTTGGTCGCAAAGCGCGGATCGTCGGGCAGGGCATCCAGACCGGCGAACCCGCAGAACCGGCGGAACTGGCTGTCATTGCCGACCGCCAGGATCACATGCCCGTCCGCCGTCTCGTAAACGTCGTAGGGCACGATGTTGGGGTGTCCGTTGCCCCGCCGCTGCGGCACCTGCCCGGATGTCAGATAGTTCACGCCTTCGTTGATCAGCCACGCGACCTGCGCATCGACCAGAGCGATGTCGATATGCTGGCCCTCGCCGGTCCGATCCCGGTGGTGCAGAGCCGCCAGAATGCCCACCGCGGCATACATGCCGCACATGACGTCGGCGATACCGACGCCGACTTTCATGGGCGCCCCGTCCGGCTCGCCGGTGAGCGACATGATGCCCCCGTACCCCTGGGCCATCAGGTCATAGCCCGGCTTGGCCGAATTCGGGCCGGTCTGCCCGTAGCCGGAGATCGAGCAATAGATGAGGCCGGGCAGATCCTTGGACAAGGTTGCATAATCAAGGCCGTGTTTCGCCAGACCGCCGGGCTTGAAGTTCTCGACCAGCATGTCCGCGTGTCCCGCGAGCCGACGGATCGTCGCCTGTCCTTCGGGTGTCGCGATGTCCACGGCCACCGATTTCTTGTTGCGGTTGGAGGACATGAAATAGGCGCTCAGATCGGAGGGGTTGCCCTGCGCATCCAGGACAAACGGCGGTCCCCATTGTCGCGTGTCGTCGCCGCCGGTGGCCGGGTTTTCGATCTTGATGACGCTCGCGCCCAGATCGCCCAGCAGCTGCGTACAGGTCGGGCCGGCCAGAATCCGGGTGAGATCCAGAACCTTGACGCCCTTGAGCGGTCCGTCAGATGCGGCCATCATATCCTCCGCGGTCGATTTCGGCGGCGATGACGGTGAAGCGGTCGGCCCGCATCGCGTCTTCGAGCGCCGTCCGCAATTCGGCCCGGTTGCGTACGGTATGGCCGTACCCGCCAAAGGCGCGGCCCATCGCCGCAAAGTCGTGGTGGCCGAAATCCACGCCCCGGTTCGCCATCTGCCGTCCGCGCTGCTTCAACTCGATCAGGGCGAGGCTTGCATCCACGAAGACCAGGAAGATCGGGTTGCCGCCCAGTTCCCGCGCGGTCGAAAGCTCGCCCGCCACCATCAGGAACCCGGCATCCCCCGAGAAACTGATCACCGGCCGCTCGGGCGCGGCCAGCTTCAGGCCGATTGCCATCGGGATTGCGCAGCCCATCGTGCACAGGGCCGACGACTGGATCAGGCCACGCGGTTCCGTACAGCGCCACATCTGCGACAGCAGGATCCGGTGCGCGCCGCTGTCCGCGGTGGCCAGCGTATCGGCGGGCAGAACCGCCCGCGCCTCGTCGATCACCGCCGCCGGTCCCCATTCGTCATCGGCCGGAAAGGCCCGGGCGAGCGCCGCCCTGGCCGTATCCGGTTCGCCGCCGGTCCAGGTGTCGCGCGCCGAATTTCCCTTGGCGATGGCCTCCAGCGTCGCCGCGGTGTCGGCGACGATGTTCAGCCCGGCCTGGTGCATGTAGTGATCGTTGACCGCCGCCGAAATGTCGATGACCCGTTGCCGATGCGGATCCCAAACCTCGCGCCAGCCCGTTCGCATCTCGATCGGGTCGTAGCCTATGCACAGGATCAGGTCGGACCGTTCAACCAGCGGCAGCAGATGCGTGTCTGCCAATGGTGAAAGGCCCGCACCGCCAAGACATAGCGGATGATCCTCGGGCAGGATGCCCTTGGCCGTGTAGGTCGTGACGAAGGGGATGCGGAAATGTTCCAGAAACGCCTGAAGCACGGGTTTCGAGCCGTCCGACAGCACGTCCAGCCCGATCACGGCCAGAGGGCGCTCGGCCTCGGCCACCCAGCGACGGGCCTTTTCCAGGCAGGTGCCCTCGGGCGCCACCGGCGCGGCGGGCCTGAGGCGGCGCGGCGCGGGGGCGGGCACACGGGTATCCGCGACCGAGATCGGAACGTCGATATGCACGGGGCCGGGGCGCGGCTGGGTTGCCAGCGACACCGCCTTGTCCGCGACGATGTCCGCGCCCTTGGCGGTCATCCGGAACGTGCCCTTCGTGATGGCGCGGAAGACCCGGCCATGGTCGATGACCTGATGGGTATAGGTCAGCGCCTCATCCTCATCGACGCAGCCCGTCAGAACGATCATCGGCACGCGATCCTGAAAGGCATTGGCGACCACGTTGACGCCGTTCATCGCGCCCGGGCCGAGCGTCGCCACGAGGATCGCGGGCGCTCCGTCGCGGTGATGCACGCCTTCGGCCATGAAGCCTGCCGCATTCTCGTGCTTGGCCAGGTGAAAGGAAATCCCAACTTCTTCCAGCGCATCGACCAGGGTGAGCACCTCGCCGCCGGGCATGCCGAAGGCGTGGCGGCACCCCGCCTCGTGCAGCCGCTGCGCCAGAAGGTCCGCAGCGCGGGGCATCTTTGCCTGCATGAGTAACGCTCCGTATCGATTCCGGTCTGCAGATTGCGGAGCCCGCGCGCAGGCGCAAGCGGTTTCACGTCAGTGTGACTGGTTTGAAGCCATATCCGCGACCGCGTGGAATTTTTCGTCCAGTTCCTGTGCAATCTCGGCCAGCACATCGCCGCCTTCATCCGCATAAGGCGCAAAGACGAAACTCGGCGTCTTGTAGGACAGCGTCGCCGTGCCGTCCGCGTTCTCGGTGACGTAGAACCGGATCGGGGCCTCGATCATGGCCGCAGTCGAGGTTTCCAGGACGCGCACCGCGTAATCGTTGTTGAAGGCGCCGATGACGCGGTTGCCGGGAATGGTGATACCGCGAGCGGCCGCGGCCTTGGTCGGTCCAGCCTGCGTGACGACGATCAAGCCATTCGCCTGAACGGCCGCGACCACATCCGAGACCAGATCATCGAAGGATTTGGCGGTCCGATGGACCGCCCAACCGTCGCGCGGTTCAACATCGCCGGCCAGAGCGGGCAGGGCCATGATGCAGAGTGCAGGCCAGACCAGTTTCATCTATCGCGGTTCCGGTTCGCAGTGCTTTCGACCTTGATGGCAGATTTTGCGCTGTCCGGGGGTCACAATCCCGTGCCCTGCCGTCAAATCGGCGCTTGCGCCACGTTCGCGGAAACCGCACAAACGGGCGGAACGGAGAAAGGGCAGGGGATGGGCGCCTCGCACAATCGCGTGTCGATTTGTTCCAGTTGCTCGGGCATGCGCGACCGCGATGCCGAGCGGCAGGCGGTTTCCGCCGCCTTGGTCCATGCCGGAATAGCGGATCGGATCGAGGTTGCCGAACACGCATGTTTCTCCGGTTGCGAGCAGCCGGTTGCCATCGCGTTGCAAGGGCCGGGAATGGCGTCCTACGTGTTCGCCGGTCTCGATCCGATTGCCGACGCCCGGGACATCGCGGCGACCTGCCGGGCCTATCTGGACAGCCCCAAGGGCTGGATCGAAGACGCCCGGCCATGCGGGCGGCTTCGCTTGTGCCTCAGGGCCCGCCTGCCGGCGCTTCAGTCCACTTGAACCGTCAGCGACGCGCGGACCGGAACGTCGTCCACGGCCAGCGGGCTGTGGCTGTTGGTGTTGAGCGAAACTTCGATCACCACATCGCCCTTGGGCAGGTCCGGAATGTGCATCCAGTCGGCATAGAGGCGCGCGATCTTGGTGCCGTTGACATAGACATGGGCGTGGCCTTCGCCCGGCCTGTCCGGGGCCGAGGCGTTTTCGGGCGCGAACCGAAAATTCCGTGGCTGGACATGCAGGTTCCAGCCCGACATGGGGTCTTTCAGCAGTTCGATCTTGACCGCCGGGGCGTCGGCACCGGCGGGCAGGTTCACCGTCTTGGAATGGTCGTGGGCGGCGGCCTCGGTATGGTGGGCCGGACCGCCGTGCTGCGATGGGTCGGAATGGTCGTGGCCGTCGAACGTGACACCGTTGGCCGCTGCGAGCACGAAACCGGCGCCGCCGCCAAAAACCAGTCCAATCGCGAAAAGCGCGAGTGAGCGGGACATGTCTTTCCTTCTTGAATGGCTCCCGCCGGCACGAGCCGGCAGGAGAACTCGGGCCGGATCAGGCGCTGGCTTGTGCGCGTTTGCCCTCGGACTGCCAGAAATGACCGGCGAAGGTGCCGAGCAAGACCCAGGCGGCCATCCCCACGCCAAAGGCACGGGCGGCGAACAAGGCGCCGATCTCGGTCGGGACGGGACCGGCGAAACTGTCCGGCTCGGGCGCGCCGATCAGGTGCGGTGCCATCAGCAGCACAGCGGCGATCAGATAGCTGATCAGGTTTCCGCCGAATGCGATCAGCCATATCGCGACGGCGGCTGCGACCACGGTCGCGGCCCACCAGATCTGACGTGCAACGATATCGGCGGCTGCGACGCCTGGAACCTCGGGGGCAAGCGACAGACCGGGCGCAAAGTGAACGGCGACAAAGCCCGCCAGTCCCCACAGGACGCCGTTGCGCGCGGTGACGGGGTGGCCCATGCGCTCGGCCATCGACATGAGCGCGACCAGAACCAGCGCGTAGCCGGTATAGATCAGCATGGTGAAGACGATGCTCAGCCCGTCACGCACCGCGTCGAATCCGGGTAGTTCGGGATGCGCCGACACGGCTTCACCGCCGAAATGCACCAACTCGCCGGATTCATAAAGCTCGGCATGAAGCAGGACGGGCTGCACGAACACGAGCTGCAGCACGGCGGCAATCAGCCCCGCTGCAGCACCAGCGAACAACGCGCTGGTCAGAATGCGACTGAACATGGGTCAGTGGCAGGGAAAGCCGGTTGCGTGGCGCACATCATGAGCGGCGTCATGCAGGGCCGAAGCCTGAACATGGCCGGTCAGGGTGATGATCCCCAGACCCAGAACAACGGCAAACAGAGCCGGAAAAAAGGCGGAACCTGCAGCAGATGCCTTGAGCGTTTTGGTCGTCATTTCTTGTCCTCCTGAGCCGCCGCACCCGACGGCCGGTCGTTTCGTTTCCTGTCTGGCAGGTCTCCTGGCTCGCGGGTCAGTGCCTCTGTTCGCCTTCCCCCCGGCATGAACCGGGAGTGGCTGGTTGAACAGGGGCTCGCCGCTTACAGTCGCGGGGGCGGCTTCGGCTTGGAGCGCGGATGCGCGCGCACCGAATTCCCTCTTAGCATCCGGATTGCTCCGGCAGGACCAGACCCGTTCATTTAGCCGCGATGCATCTGCGGACGCAATTGCGATTTGCGACCTTTTCGGTCAATTTCCGCGCTTTTTCAGCAAATATATGTCCATGATCCAGCCATGCTCGTCGCGCGCCCTCGCGCGCGTTTTCAGGATGTCCGCCGCCACGTCCGACAAGCGGCCGCGGATCAGAAGTTCCTGCGGCATCCCCACATAGGCGCCCCACCAGATGTCGAATTGCTCCATCTCGAGGCATTGGAACGAGCACTCGCCATCCAGCATGACGGCCACCTTCCGCTGGTTTTCCGGCCAGCCTTCTTCGCGGATGCGCCGCCCGGTCGTGACGAGGTAGGGCGCACCGATTTCGTTGATCGGAATCGCATGCGCCGCCGTCAGCGCCTGAAGCGCGGTGATGCCGGGGATCACGCGGGTTTGCGGCTGCGGGTCCAGGCGCGCGGCGATTCGCAGGCTGCTGTCATAGAGCGACGGGTCGCCCCAGATCAGCAGGGCCACCTGGCTTGCCCGCGGATGGGCGGCGATCGCCGCCTGCCAGCGCTGCGCTATGGCGTCGTGCCATTCGTCCACGCCGCGAAGATATCCGTCCTCGGACCGGCGCTGCGGGATGTCGAAATATGCGATCTGCGGCCGAGTTTCGACCACCTGCGCGATGATCTGTTCGCGCAGCTCGGCCAAGTCCTCCTTGTCCGCGCCCTTGCGGGGAATCAGGATCAGGTCAGCGTCGCGAATCGCGCGGGCGCCCTGAAAGGTCACGTGATCCGGGTTGCCCGTGCCGATACCGACAAGGTTCAACTGATACATGTCATGACTCCGCCAGCGGACCATAGAGGATCAGGGCCGGCGCCGTGCCCGGTTCCGACTTCAGCCGCGCCGCCAGGGCTTTGACGGTCGTCCGTTCCAGCTTTTGCTCCGGTGTCGAGACAGATTCTGCCATCAGCGCCGGAGTGTCAGGCGGCAGGCCGTGCCGGCACAGCGCCTCGGCCAGCAGCGGAAAGGTGCGCTTTCCCATGAAGATGATCGTGGTCGCCCCGGCATCGGCCAGAGCGGACCAGTTCAGATCCTCGGGCAGCTTCCCGCTGACATCGTGGCCGGTGACGAATTGCACCCTCCGCGCGGTCAGCCTGCGGGTCAGGGGGATGCCCGCCGCGGCGGCGGCCGCATTGGCCGAGGGGACGCCCGGGATGATCTCATGGTCGATCCCCGCCTGGCGCAGGGCCACAAGTTCCTCTTCCAGCCGTCCGAACAACCCGCCGTCGCCCGATTTCAGCCGCACCACTCGTGCGCCCGTCTGCGCGTACTCCACCAGCAGCCGGCTGACATGGTCCTGTTTGGGCGACGGGCGGCCTGCACGCTTGCCGACACCCACCAGGTCGGCATCGGCGCGTGCATGGGTCAGGATCGGGCCGCTGCTCAGGTCGTCGAACAGAACCGCATCCGCCTTTTGCAGCCGGTCCACCGCCTTGAGGGTCAGCAGTTCCGGATCGCCCGGACCGGAGCCGACGAACGAAACGAACCCGCTCATGCCGATGCCTCCGCGATCAGGTGAAAGAAGGTGCCGGATACGTTTCCGCGCACCGAGCCGGTTTCGGCCACGTCCGCACCCTCGGCGTCTTCGACGCGGGCCAGGGGCGCGTCGGGTTGCTCCAGAATGGTCGAGTAGTGAAACTCGTGACCGCGCAGCGTGGCGCCCGCGGCAAAGCCCGGCATGGGCGCGCGCAAATGCGCCTTGCGATATCCAAGGTGGAACTTGCGCTTTTCGTAGGATGTCACGAGGCCCAGCAGCCCCGCCATCCGGTGTCGGACGCCGTCCTTGTCGATCAGCGCCTCGCCCAGCGCCATGTAGCCTCCGCATTCGCCATGGACCGGCCTGGATGCGGCGTGCTTCCGCAAGCCGTCGCGGAAGGTTTCGGCGGCTGCGAGTTTGCCGGCATGAAGCTCGGGATATCCGCCCGGCAACCAGACCAGGTCGGCATCCGCGGCCGGGGCTTCGTCTGCCAGCGGCGAGAACGGCAGGATTTCCGCGCCCGCGTCGCGCCAGCCTTGCACCAGATGGGGATAGGTGAACGAAAACGCCGCGTCCCGCGCCAGAGCGATCCGCTGGGCCGGGGGGCGCGGCAGCGCGGCCGACGAAGGCCCCTTCGGGCTTGAGGAGGCCGCCGCCCGGATCGCGCCGAGATTCACATGTTCGCGCAGAAACGCCGCATAGCCGGCAATGGCGCTCTCCAGATCTGGGTGTTCCACCGCCTGGATCAGGCCCAGATGCCGCTCGGGAAGGGTCAGATCGCCCCGGCGGGGCAGCACGCCCAGCACGGGCAGCCCCGCCCGCTCCATGCCCAGCCGGGTCAGCCGCTCATGACGCGGGCTGGCGCAGCGATTGAGGATCACGCCTGCGAAGGGCAGATCGGAATCGTACATCCGGAACCCCAGCGCCGTCGCCGCCGCCGATTGCGCCTGACCGCCGACATCCAGAACCAGAACCACCGGCCAACCCATGCGCCGCGCGGTTTCCGCGCTGGACCCGTGCCCCGTCTCGCCGGGTTTCGCCACACCGTCGAACAGCCCCATCGAGCCTTCGGCAATGATCAGATCCGCGCCCTCCGAACGCGCCGAAATCGCGCTCAAAAGCGGGTCGCTCATGGCCCAGCTGTCGAGATTGTAGGATGGGCGGCGCGCCGCGGCGAGATGAAAGGCGGGATCGATGTAGTCCGGTCCGCTCTTGAACGGCTGCACCGCCAGCCCGTCTTCGGCGAAAGCCCTGAGCAGCCCCAGCATGACGGTGGTCTTGCCGGTGCCGGATGACGGCGCGGAAACCAGAATGCCCGGAGCGTCAGTCATCGCCGTGGCTCCAGCTGGACCACGGGCTGTCGGCGCTCTGCGGCCGATAGCGGCGGTCGTAAGTCGAGGAATAGAGGCAGCTTTCCTCGAAACCTTCCGCGGCCAGCGCCGGGCCGACCAGGATCAGCGCGGTGCGCGTGATGTCGTCGTCCAGAGCTTCCTTGAGCGTCGCCAGAGTGGCACGGACGATCCGCTCGTCCGGCCAGCTTGCGCGGTAGACCACGGCTACCGGGCAGTCGGCGCCGTAATGCGGTTTCAGGTCGGCAATCACCCTGTCCAGATTGCCGATCGACAGGTGGATGGCCAATGTCGCGCCGGTGCGCGCGAAGTTCTCCAATGTTTCTCCGTCCGGCATGGACGAGGCGCGGCCCGGCGTGCGGGTCAGCACCACCGATTGCGCAAGACCGGGCAGGGTCAGTTCCGCTCCCAGCGCCGCCGCCGCCGCGGCAAAGGACGGCACCCCAGGCGTCACGCTGAACGGTATTCTCTCGGCCTTCAGCCGCCGGATCTGTTCGCCCATCGCGGACCACACCGACAGGTCGCCGGAATGCAGCCGCGCGACATCATGACCTGCTTCATGTGCCGACTTCATCTCGGCGATGATCTGGTCGAGGTCCATCGGCGCGGTGTTCACGATCCTTGCGCCTTGGGGACAGTGGCTCAGGATCTCTTCGGGCACCAGCGATCCGGCATAAAGGCAGACGGAGCAGGTGGCGATCAGATCGCGTCCGCGCAGGGTCAGCAGATCGGCGGCACCCGGTCCGGCGCCGATGAAATGAACGGTCATGTCTGTCCTCCGATGGCGACCGCGCAGGTGGCAAGCCGGTCGTCCGAGATCTGTCTGGGTGAAAGCAGCCGCGCGCCGGGTCCGGCGGCGGCAAGGGCGGATGCCTCGGCCACGCTGCCGGTGCCATGGGTGGCGCGGCTGCGAGGCGAGCAGGTAAGCGTGCGCTGCCCGGCCAGATCGGCCGGGTTCACGAAATGCAGGGGCAGGGCGCAGGCGGCGGCGAACGCGGCCAGCGCCGGGTGGCCGTTCTTGTCGGCGGCGGTGGCCAGCGCATCCACCGCGTGCCCAGCGGTGGCGCGGTCGAACGCGGCCCGCAGGCTGGCGCAGGTCGCGCCCGAGGAAAACCCAAGCCCGGCCACGATCATAGCGTCACGCTCCACTGCACCACCGGATAGGCCGACTTCCAGCCGCGCCGCGGCCCCAGGGGCGCGGCATGGGCCAATTCGATCCGCAGCAACTCGCCCCCGCGCATCTCATGCCACCGCGCGAGCAGCGCCTCGCTTTCCAGTGTCACCGCATTGGCGACGAGCCGCGTGCCCCCGGGCAAATGCTCGTTGAGCCACTCCAGCAAAGTCTCGCTCAGCCCGCCGCCGATGAAAACCGCATCCGGCGCCGCCTGGCCCTCCAGCGCCGCAGGCGCTTCGCCCTGGATGACCTCGAGCCGGTCCTGACCCAGCGCGTCGGCATTGCGGCGGATGCGGTCGGCGCGGTCCTTCAACGGTTCGATCGTGGTTGCGGTGAGCGTGGGATCGCACATCAGCCATTCGATGCTGATCGAACCGGTACCGCCGCCGATATCCCACAGATGCTCGCCACGCTGCGGAGCCAGGGCCGACAAGGTCAACGCCCGGATCGGGCGCTTGGTGATCTGCCCGTCGGACTCGAAGATCGTGTCCGGTTTGCCCGAGGCTTTCGGGATCGCCGACCCCCGCCCCGCAATCTCCAGCCCGACGCAGATCGGGTGTTCGAACGAACCAAGCAAAGCCTCGGTCAGAGACATCTTCTGAGTATGCTCGCGCGGTCCGCCAAGTGCCTGCAGAACATGCAGCGCGGTGTCGGCAAATCCCGTGTCGTTCAGGTAGGTTGCCAGTTCCGCCACCGCGGCTCCGTCGCGCAGCAGGA
This sequence comes from Ruegeria sp. BHSB196, assembly GCF_059613135.1. Taxonomy (NCBI): domain Bacteria; kingdom Pseudomonadati; phylum Pseudomonadota; class Alphaproteobacteria; order Rhodobacterales; family Roseobacteraceae; genus Ruegeria; species Ruegeria sp. BHSB196. Next base: position 62,544 of record NZ_JBXWRY010000018.1, on the reverse strand, counting down.
TGATCGCGCGCAATCCCTGCGCCAGATGCGGGCGCAGGCGTGTCAGGGGCGCGGCGTGAAGGCCAAAGGTCAGTGTCTGTTCCAGGGGCCAGGCCAGGCGGGCCGCGGCCAGTGAAAAGGTCGATTGACCGGGAATGGCTTTCCATTCCTCGGCCGCAAAATGGCGGGCGATGACCGATCCCGCGCCGAACCAGAACGGATCGCCCGAAGCCAGAACGACCACCCGCCGACCGCGCAGGCCCTGCAGAATCGGCAGGCCGTCGGAAAAAGGCACCGGCCATTCGATCCGCTCGGCGCCACTTTCGGGAACCAGCGCCAGGTGCCGGGGCGGCCCCATCACGACCTCGGCCCGCTCCAGCACCTGACGGCTTGCGGGCGGCAGGCCATCCGGTCCATCTTCACCCAGTCCCAGAACGGTCAGCCACGGAGCTTCAGCCATGCCCCACCTCCTGATTCTCGGCGGCACGACCGAGGCCAATGCGCTGGCCAAGGCCGTTGCGGATTGGGGGGTTGCAGCGACCTATTCCTATGCCGGCCGGGTCGATGCGCCGCGGCCGCAGCCGGTGCCGGTGCGCGTGGGCGGCTTCGGTGGGGTCGAAGGACTTGCGCGTTTCCTTCGGGTCCACGGCGTCAGTCACGTGGTGGACGCCACCCATCCCTTTGCCGCGCGGATGAGCGCCAACGCCGTTCGCGCCTGCGCGGATTGCGGCGTTCCGCTGGTCGCGCTGACGCGGCCCGCGTGGAGCGCGCAACCCGGCGATGCGTGGCAGCATGTGCCGGATGTGGCGGCCGCCGTCGCGGCATTGGACGGTCCGCCGCGCCGTGTCTTCCTTGCCGTGGGCCGGATGCACCTTCACGACTTCGCGGCCCAGCCCCAGCACGACTATCTGCTGCGCCTGGTGGACCCGCCCGATGGCGTGCCGCTGCCAAAGGCGCAGGTCGTGGTGTCGCGCGGGCCGTTCACGGTCGAGGGCGACAAGGCTCTGATGGCGCAGCACCGGATCGAACTGGTGGTGTCCAAGAACGCCGGGGGCACCGGTGCGCGGGCCAAGCTCGACGCGGCCCGTGCGCTGGGCGTTCCCGTGCTCATGATCGACCGGCCCGTTCTGCCGGACCGGACGGAACTGGCGCGCGTGGATCAGGTTCTGGACTGGCTGGCTCATTCCGGCACGAACCTCGGGGTATAGACGAACGGTGCGCCCTGTCTTTCGATCTGGCGGGTGCGCGACGATCCGACGATGACCACGGTTTGCATGTCGGCCATGTCGGGCGTGGCGTCCGCCAGCTTGGCTACGCGGATCGATTCGTCCGGCCGTGACACGGCGCGGGCGAACAGGATCAGGCGTTCTGGTTCGCATTCCTCACGCAGGATTTCCAGTGTTTTCGCAAATCCTTCGGGCCGGGATCTGGAACGCGGGTTGTAGAACGCCATGGCGAAATCCGCCTGTGCGGCAAGACGCAGGCGTTTTTCGATCAGTGCCCAGGGTTTGAGGTTGTCACTGAGGTTGATGGCGCAGAAATCGTGCCCCAGCGGAGCGCCTGCTCGGGCTGCAGCGGCCAGCATCGCCGTGATTCCCGGCAATACGTCGATCCTGACTTTGCGCCATTCGGCAGGGCCTTGCTCCAGCGCTTCGAACACGGCGGCGGCCATTGCAAACACCCCAGGATCTCCCGAGGACACCACAACCACCCGCTTGCCTTCGGCCGCCATCCGCAGCGCGTGTTGCGAGCGGTCGATCTCGACCCGGTTGTCGCTGGCGTGCAGGGTCAGGCCCTGCCGTTCGGCAACCCGCGCGACATAGGGGACATAACCCACAACATCGGTCGCCTCGGCCAGCGCGGCAGTGACTTCGGGCGTCACCAAGGCGTCGCTGCCCGGTCCTAACCCCGCGATCTTGACCCAGCCGCTCATGGCCGCCGCCCTTGTCCATGCACGAGGATGATCGAAAAATAGGGGGCGATCCGGTCACACGCCTCGGAAAGCCGGGTGACGGTCTGGTTCTCCATCTGTGCGTATTCCACGATCCAGGCCCGGTCATACAGCCCCGCGGTTTTCAACGCGCGTTTGACCTTCTCGAAGTTGCGGCCGATCTTCATCACCACCAGAGCGTCGGTTGCGGCCATGCGCTCGGCCAGCACCGCTTCGGGCAATGTGCCGACCAGCACGGTCAGGATGTCATCGCCCCAGGTGATCGGATCTCCGGTCGCGGTCCAGGCGCCGGACATCCCTGTGATCGCCGGAACCACTTCGATGGGCGCGCGGTCGCGCAGACGGGAATAGAGGTGCATGAACGACCCATAAAAGAACGGGTCGCCCTCGCACAGCACCACCACGTCCTCGCCCTGTTCCGCCAGGTCCTTCAGCCGTGCGGTGCAGGTTTCATAAAATTCGGCAAGCAAGGCGTTGTAGCGCGGATCGGTGACCGGGATTTCCGTCGTGACCGGGTATTCCATGGGAAGCTCGACCGCATCGGCGCGGATCATGCCATTGACGATCTTGCGTGCCTGCCCGGTGCGGCCGGGCTTGCGGAAATAGGCTACGTGTTTTGCACCGCGCAGCAGGCGGTCGGCCCGGACGCTCATCAGGTCGGGATCACCGGGGCCGAGGCCGACGCCGTATATCGTGCCCATGCTCATTCCGCCCGGCTTGCGATGGCGTTGATCGCGGCGACGGTGATGGCGCTACCGCCCAGGCGTCCCTTGACGATGCAACTGGGCACAGGCTGGGCCTCCCACAGGGCGTCCTTGGATTCGACCGCGCCGACAAAGCCCACCGGGCAGCCGATGATCGCGGCGGGTCGGGGACAATCGGGGTCTTCCAGCATGTTCAGCAGGTGAAACAGCGCCGTGGGCGCGTTGCCGATGGCCACCAGCGCGCCTTTCAGATGCGGGCGCCACAGCTCCAGCGCCGCGGCCGAGCGGGTGTTGCCCATCTTCTCGGCCAGCGGGCGCACGCGGTCGTCATGCAGGGTGCAGATGACCTGATTGTCGGCGGGCAGGCGGAAGCGGGTGACGCCTTCGGACACCATGCGCGCGTCGCACAGGATCGGCGCGCCGTTCTCCAGCGCGGCGCGGGCGGCGCGCACGAACCCGTCCGAGAAGTGGATGAACTCTTCCAGCCCGACCATTCCGGCGGCATGGATCATGCGGACGGCGACCTGCTCTTCATCTGGGTTGAAACGGGCCAGATCGGCCTCGGCCCGGATCATGGCGAAGGATTGCTTGTAGATCGCCGCGCCGTCGGTTTCGTACTCATAGGGCATCAGGTCAGGTCCATGGTCTTCAGTGTTTCGGGGTCCAGCCCGCGCTCAAGGGGCTCATCCTCCGCGCGGCCGTGCTTTACAAGATCAAATCGCCCGTCGCGGCCCACCAGCGTCAGGTCGGCCGCGCCCATGCGCGCGCAGCCTTTTGCGCAGCCCGAGACATGCAGGCTGCCGGACACGCGCGGGGCCAGCGCGCGGGCGATGGCGCGGGTCTCGACCTGCGCCTGCGGGCAGAACGGCGCGCCGGGGCAGGCGTCGGTGGTCAGAAGAGGGTCGGCGCCGTCCGTCACGAAGGCCGGGGCCGGGATCGCCGCCCCGCCTTCCAGCAGGAACAGCCGCCAAGGCGTGACGCGCAGGGCCGCGGCGCCCGAGGCCATGACCAGCGCGCGCAACTCGGCAGCGGGCAGTTGCCCGAAGGCCGCGCCGTAGATCGGGCCGGTTTCGCTGTTGCCGGGTTGTAGCGTGGGTGCCGTGGGGCCGGGGGCGTGACCCTGCCATTCCTCGGGCAGGTCATGCACCGCGATCAGGCGGGCTATGCGGCGGGTGTCGGAAGTGAAGCGTTCGGCGAACCACTGGGCCAGGTCGATCACGCGGTCGATCGCCGCATCCTCGGTCACCAAACGGCCGGTCTCGGCCCCGTCGGCGCGCAGGATCAGGCCCGAAGCTCCCCGCTCCAGTCGGATATCGGCCGAGTCCCCGGCCAGCAGCCGCGCCTCGCCGGTATCCACCGCAAAGCCGAACTTGGCGGGCAGGGCGGGCAGATCGCCCAGCCGGTCGATCAATGCCTGCGTCAGGCGCGCGGTCAGGTCGCCCGGTTGGTACAGCGGTGACACAAGAATGTTGCGCCGGGTTTCGATGCCCGGCTCGGCATCCAACAGGTTCAGCGCCGACAACTCGGCCAGCAGTGGCTGGTGATCGTCTTCGGCCACGCCGCGCAATTGCAGGTTGGCGCGGTTGGTCAGGTCGATGGTGCCGTTGCCGAAGCGCAGGGCCAGATCGCAAAGCCCCAGCGTCTGCGCGGCGCTCAGCCGGGCCAGACGCGGACGCACCCGTACCACCAACCCGTCGCCGGACATCATCGGGCGATGCGCGCCGGGGCACCAGCCCTGAACGACCGGGGCGCTCATCCCAACCCCTCCAGATCGGCGCGGATCGAGTTGCGGCGGGTGTTCCACAGCCCGGCCTCGTAGAGCGCGTGGAACCGGTCCTGCATGGCCTGGTGGGCCTGCGGGTTGGCCTGCTGCAGAAACGCGTCCACCTCGGGGTCGCCCAGGGTCGCATCGTGATAGAGGTCGAACAGATGCGGGGCGACGCTGCCTGACAAATGCGCGAAAGACGCCATGTGATCCAGCGTCGCCGCGATCTCGGCCGCGCCGCGGAAGCCGTGGCGCTGCATCCCGGCGATCCAGTCGGGATTGGCGGCGCGCGCATGGACCACGCGGCTGATTTCCTCGGGCAGGGTGCGGGCGCGGGGCGTTTCGGGGCGGGTGTTGTCAAGGTGGTACAGCTGCGCCTGCCCACCGGTCAGCTTTTTGGCGGCGGCAAAGCCGGCCTCGTGCGTGGCATAGTCATTTGCCAGCAGCAGATCGGTCTCGACCAAATCCTGTAGGTGCACGAAACTGTCGGCCTGCGCCACGCGCCGGGTGATCCCGTCGGGATCGTGGGAGATGTGCTCACCCTGGAACGCAAAGGCGCTGGCGTCCAGCCAGGCCTGACCGGCCTGCGCGCGGGCCTCGTCGGTATAGGTCTCAGGCAGATGGCCCATGCCCAGCCCATAGCTGCCGGGCGCCGGGCCATAGACCCGTGCGGCGGGCGGCTGGCCCGCATAGGGGTTCCAGTCGGGCGCCTCGTCGCGCTCCGACAGCGCCCGGACCGCCTGTCCGAACAGGGCCGACAGGGTCGGGAACACGTCGCGGAACAGGCCCGAGACACGCAGGGTCACGTCGAGCCGCGGGCGCTCCAGATCGGTGATCGGCAGAACCTCGATCCCGCTCACGCGCTCCGACCCCGGATCCCAGACCGGTTTGACGCCCAGCAGATGCAGGGCCATGGCGAATTCCTCGCCCGCCGTGCGCATCGTGGCCGAGCCCCACAGATCAACGATCAGGCCTTTGGGGTAATCGCCCTCCTCCTGCAGGTGGCGGCGCACAAGCTCTTCGGCCAGTTTCACGCCCTGCGCATGGGCCGCGCGGGTGGGGACAGAGCGCGGATCGGTGGTGAACAGGTTGCGCCCCGTGGGCAGAACGTCGGTGCGCCCGCGATAGGGCGAGCCGGATGGGCCGGCCTCGATCCGTTTTCCCGCCAGAGCATCCAGCAGGGCGGTGCGTTCGGCCTGTGCCGAAGCGGTGGTGTCGAAATTGCCCGCCACCTGCGGCGCGCGGCCAAAGACATGCAGCCCGTCGCCGAACTGGCTTTCCTTGATGTCGCAGACGAAGCGGTCGATGCGGGTGATGGCCTCGGCGGTGCTGGTGGCCTGATCCAGCCCCAGATCGGCCTCGAGCCCGATGGCCTGCGCCTCGTCACGGATATCGGCCTGCAGCCGGTCGCGCCGCTTGGGGTCCAGCCCGTCGGCGTTCGAGAACTCGTCCAGCAGCGATTCCAGCCGCACCATGCGGTCGGGCGTGCTGCTCTGTTTCATCGGCGGGGGGATGTGGCCGAGCGTGACCGCCCCGATGCGGCGCTTGGCCTGCGCGGCCTCGCCCGGGTCGTTCACGATGAACGGGTAGATCACCGGCAGATCGCCGATCAGCGCCTCGGGCCAGCACTCGGCCGACAGGGCCACCGATTTGCCCGGCAGCCATTCCAGCGTTCCGTGGGCGCCGATGTGAATCAGCGCATCCGCGCCCAACCCGTGGCGCAGCCACAGGTAGAAGGCCACATAGCCATGGCGGGGCGTGCGCGACAGGTCGTGATATTCGTCATCGCGCAGTTCCGGCGTGCCGCGTTCGGGCTGCAGCGCCACCAGCGCCTTGCCGCGCCGCAGGGCAGTGAAGTGGAAGGCCCCATCCGCGCAGGTCGGGTCGTCCTCGGGCGCACCCCAGACGGTGTCCAGATAGGCGCGCAGCGACTCGGGCAGTTGCGCCAGGGCCGCTTTGTAAGCTTCGACCGGCCATGAAATCCGCGCGTCCAGCAACGTTTCGGAAATCGGTTCGGCGGGCGCGGTGTCATACCCCGCGTCCTGCAGGTCGGACAGGATCGCCTCGGCCGAGGCCAGCGCGTCCAGACCCACCGCATGGGCCATCTGCCAGTCCTTGCCTGGATAGGTGGACAGGACCAGCGCGGGCACCTGCTGGGTCTTCGGTTTCTCGGCCAGGTCTACCCAGGCCATCGCTCGGTCGACGATGGCGGCGATCCGGTCCGGCTCGGGGCGGTGGGCGAAACGGGAAAACTCAAGGTGCGGGTCGCGCTTGCCCGGTTCCTTGAACGAGGCGACACCGGCCGAGATGCGCCCGTCCACCTCGGGCAACACCACATGCATGGCCAGATCAGCGGGCGACAGGCCGCGTTCCGCCTCGGCCCAGGCCTTGCGGCGCGAAGTGGCCAGCGCGACCTGGAACACCGGCACGCCCACCACGTCCAAGGGCGAGGTGCCCGACGCGCCCTTGCCCGAAAACGAGGTGGCGTTGATGATCGCCGAGGGCGCCATCGCGGGGATATTCTCGGCCAGCCACTCAGCCGCCGCAGGCGCCTTGAGCGAGGGTGCGAACAGCCCCACCGCCTGATGACCCCGCGCGCGGATTTCCCGGATCAGGGCCGCGACCGGTGCGGTATCGGCCGAGGTCAGGTAGGCGCGGTAGAAGGTCACGATGATGCGCCGGCCTTCGCCTGCGAACGCGCCCTCGGGCGCGATCACGCCGCGATCCGGGCACCACGCGCCGCAGTCGGGCAGGGTCTTGGCCCCCATCACCGGCCCGGCATAGAGCCCCGCCGCCAGCGCCATCTGCGCCAGTGCGGCCTGGGCCGCGACCTCGCCGCCGGTGTCGCACAGATGTGCCAGCCGCCGCAGGGTCGAGACCGGCAGGGTCGAATAATCGTCCAGCCGCGTATCCTCGCGCCCGTCGGCGGGCAGCACCGCCAGCGCGATGCTCTTGGCCTGCGCCAGCGCCAGAACCTGCTGCAACCCGTAGGACCAGTAGGGCACGCCGCCAATCAGCCGGATCAGGATGCCCTTGGCGCCCTCGAGCGTCTGTTCGACATATGTATCGACCGACAGCGGATGTTTCAGCGCGGTCAGGTTGGCCAGCCGCAACGAGGGCATCCGCCCCTCGGGCCCGCTGCCGCGATGCCAGCCAGCCGCGAAAGCACCCAGATCGCTGTCCGAAAAGGACAGCACCACCAGATCCGCCGGGCTCTGGCCCAGATCGGTCGGGGTCTCGGTTTCTTCGAGCCCGTGGCTTTCGCGGAAGACGACGTGCATCGGTGCTTACTCGGCGGCCTCGGTGACGCCCGTCAGGATGCCGCGGATCGCGGCCTCGTCGATGTCGTCATGTTCGGCAATGACCACAAGGCGCGAGCGGCGGTCCTCGTCCGGCTTCCACGGGCGGTCATACTGGTGCCGCACCCGCGCGCCGACCGCCTGAACCAGCAGGCGCATCGGCTTGCCCTGAACGGCGGCATAGCCCTTGACCCGAAGGATGTTCAGCTCGTTCGCCAGACGTTCGATATTGGCCACCAGCTGCGCCGTGTCGGTCTGTTCGGGCAACTCGACCACGATGCTTTCGAAATCGTCATGTTCGTGGTCGTCATGACCGTCGTGATGCGAGGGACGGGCATCCATGTCGTCCTCGGCTGCGGCTTCGAGCCCCAGAACCACGCGCACGTCCACCGCGCCTTCGGCCACTTCGACCACCGGCAGGGGGCGCGGCGCCTCGGCGGCGATGATCTCGCGCGCCTTGGCCACGCCTTCGGGGCCGGCCAGATCGGGCTTGGTCAGCAGGATGATGTCGGCGCAGGAGATCTGATCCTCGAACACCTCGGACAGGGGCGTTTCGTGGTCGATCGAATCATCGGCCAAACGCTGGGCGTCCACAGCGGCGACATTCGGGGCGAAGCGGCCCGCGGCCACGGCCTCGGCATCGGCCAGGGCGATCACGCCGTCCACGGTGATCTTGGAACGGATATCGGGCCAGTCGAACGCCTTGAGCAGCGGTTTGGGCAGGGCCAGACCGCTGGTTTCGATCAGGATGTGATCCGGGCGCGGGTTCAGCGCCATCAGCGCCTCGATCGTGGGGATGAAGTCATCGGCCACGGTGCAGCAGATGCAGCCATTGGCCAGTTCCATGATGTTTTCCGCCGGGCAGTCGGGGATGGCGCAGCTTTTCAGGATTTCGCCATCGACGCCCACATCGCCGAATTCGTTGACGACCACCGCCAGCCGCTTGCCCTGCGGGTTCTGCATCAGGTGGCGGATCAGGGTGGTCTTGCCCGAGCCGAGAAAGCCGGTGATGACGGTGACGGGAAGTTTTTCGAGAGTGCTCATGCTCAGGCTCCAATCGGGGGAATGCGGGCGGCGCAGTTCTTGCGGAAATGTTCGGGTCGGTCGCGCCATTTCACAAGGCCATCTTCGGCGGCCAGGTATTTTGTGGCGCCTTCGACGATGATATCGACGTGGTCGGATTCGTTCAGGTTCTCATAGACGAAGGTCCAGCGCGACGGCCCCCCGCGCAGCACGATCGAACAGCCCTGATCGCAGTTCGACAGGCATTCGACCGGTTTCACATGAATTCCGGCAGGCAGATCGGCCCGGACCAGCGCCTTGTGCAGCAACGTGCCTGGGCGCAGGTCGTCATCTTCGATGGGCAGGCCGCGACGACAGGTGGTGCAGACCAGCAACTCGACTGGCGCGGTTTCGGTCATGGTTCTCATCCCCCCATGCAGTGCGGGGGACGGGGCTTCTTGCGGGCCACGGCCCGACACCGGAACACCCCGTCCGGTTTCGTCTTCGGGCGTTGGCAGGTCTCCCGGCTTGCGGATGTCAGAGCGGCGCTCTGTCGGATGTCCCGCCTTCCCGGCCTGCGGCCAGTGGCATTTGGGCACCCTCTCCGGTCACGGTCGCGGGGGCGGCTGCGTTTGACGGAAAACCGCTGACGCATTCCCTTTTCATCCGTCCTGCGACGGACACCAACGGATCGGACATGCGGCACGGGCAGGGGACTTGTCAAGCGAGTCGCGCAGAGGGCAAGGGCCGAGAGATGAAAAGCGACCTGCCAGCGTCGCTGCGCGGCATGACGCAATGTGCCGCGACGTGCTGCCATGGCCGGGACACGCGAGCAGGGAGATATGCGTCATGAAAGTTGGGTTCATCGGTCTTGGAAATGTCGGCGCGAAACTCTCCGGGTCGCTGCTGCGAAACGGGGCGGACCTGACGGTCCATGACCTGAATCCGGACCTGGTTTCGGACTTCGCCGCAAAGGGCGCGAAAGCGGCGGACAGCCCCGCCCAGATGATGCGCGATTGCGATGCGGTCATCACCTGCCTGCCATCGCCCGCAGCCTCGGATGCGGTGATGCAGCAGATGCTGCCCGAGGTGGGGCCGGGCAAGATCTGGATGGAGATGTCCACCACCGACGAAGCCGAGGTCAGGCGGCTGGGCGCCCTGGTGATCGAGCGCGGCGGCGCGGCGGTCGATTGCCCGGTCTCCGGAGGCTGCCACCGCGCGGCCACCGGCAACATCTCGATCTTCGCGGGCTGCGACCGGGCCACGTTCGAGCGCATCCTGCCGTTCCTGACGACCATGGGACGGCGCATCCTGCACACGGGCGAGCTGGGATCGGCCTCGGTGCTCAAGGTGCTCACCAACTATCTGGCGACCGCCAATCTCGTGACCTGCTGCGAGGCGCTGGTGGTGGCCAAGGCGGCTGGAATGGACCTGAACACCACATATGAAGCGATCAAGATTTCCTCCGGCACGTCCTTCGTCCACGAAACCGAGAGCCAGGTGATCCTGAACGGTTCTCGCGACATTTCCTTTACGATGGATCTGGTCAAGAAAGACATCGGCCTGTTTCAGGAAGTGGCGGACCGGGCCAACGTCCCGCTCGAGGTCAACCCGGTCCTGATCGACATCTTCAACGACGGCATCGCGCGGTTCGGCGCGCGCGAGTTGTCCCCCAACATCATCAAGCGCCTTGAAGAGGCGACCGGCCTAGACATCCGCGCGCCCGGTTTTCCGCCCGAGATGATGGACGACGAGCCTGAGGAACCCGGCTATGAGGTGATTCCGCAAGGCAAGGAATTGAAGGCTGCCGAATGACCGCTGCCAGCAGGGGGTGACGCCGCAAAAAGAAACGCCCCCGGACTGCGATCCGGGGGCGAAACCGGGATTGAGGCGCCAGGTCAGCCGATCAGTTGGTTGTCATCGCGTTTGATGGTGATGACCGCCGACCGCGGGGTACCGCCATCCGGCCAGCTGCTGCCGGGGTGCTGGATGCCCACGAACATCGTGCGCATGTCGCTGGACCACGCCAGGCCGGTGACTTCACAGCCGTTCGGGCCCGTCATGAAACGTACGATTTCACCCGTCACCGGATCCCCGACCAGCATCTGGTTGTTCCCGTTGCCGGCAAAGTCGCCTTCGTTGTTGTCCTTGCCGTCCGTCTGGATCCAGACCAGTCCGGTCGAGTCGATGGCCATGCCGTCGGGCGAGTTGAACAGGTTGCCCTCGTTCATGTTCTCCGAACCGGCATAGGCGTCGGAATGCACGGTGGGGTTGCCCGCCATGACGTAGAGATCCCAGGCGAACGCTTCGGCGGCGTGGTCTTCGCCCGCCGGGCGCCAGCGCACGATCTGGCCATAGTTGTTGGCGTCGCGCGGGTTGGGGCCGTTGGCCGACGTGTCATCGCCGCCCGCATTCGGCTTGACGCCGCGGTTCTTGTTGTTGGTCAGTGCGCAATAGGCTTCGGCTGCAACCGGGCTGGCCGCGACCCACTCGGGACGGTCCATGGTGGTGCCGCCCGCCGCCGACGCGGCCATCCGGGTGAAGATCAGGATCTCGGCCGCATCCATGCCGGTTGTCTCGGGCGTCAGCGGCAGCCACTGACCGGTCAGGTCATCGTTGAACCTGGCGACATAAAGCGTACCGTCATCCAGCAGCCCTTCGGTCGAAGCGCCGGGCTGGTACGTGCCGTTCGAGACGAATTTGTACAGGTACTCGCCCCGCTCGTCGTCGCCCATGTAGACGACCACACGCCCATCCTTGGCCAGAACCACCTCGGCGTTCTCGTGCTTGAAGCGGCCCAGACCGGTGTGCTTGACCGGAGTGCTTTCGGGATCGGTCGGATCGATTTCCACGATCCAGCCGGCGCGGTGCGGCTCGTTGGGGTTCTTGGACGTGTCGAAGCGCGGATCGAACAGCTCGTATCCGTTCCAGCTTTCGGCCTTGATGCCGTACCGCTTGTACCCGTCCGCAACCTTCTGGTCGTAGCTGGCATTCTGGTCAGACGAGCCGAAATACCCGTTGAAGTTCTCTTCGCAGGTGAGATACGTGCCCCACGGCGTCTTGCCGGAACCGCAGTTGTTGAAGGTGCCCAATGACGCGGTGCCGGTCGGATCGGCCTCGGTCTTGAGCAGGTCGTGGCCGGCGGCCGGGCCGACGATCTTCATCGGCGTATTGTGATGGATGCGGCGGTTGAACGGGCTGTCCTTGACGATCGCCCAGCCTTCGGGGCCTTCGGCGATTTCCATCACCGTCACGCCCTGAATGTTCTGCAGCTTGCGTACATCGTCGGCATTGGCCGGCTTGCCTTCGCTGGCCGCGGGCAGGTTGATCTCTTCGTTCGGGTATTCGTGGTTGATGGCAATGAGTTCGTGCCCCCGGAACGAAAAGGTCTCCATCCCGTCGGTGTTCTCGCCGAACACCTTGTCGGAGTTCTCGAGCGGGCCGCCATCGGTGACGTCATAGCCGTCGGCCTCGGAAAACAGCGGATCGCCCCAGCGCATCAGCACCTTCCAGTTGTAGCCTTCGGGCACGTGCACGGTGCCGTCGGTCTGCGCCGGAATCGGAGTGAAGGCAAAGCGTGGGCCTTCGACGGCGTACGCCGCCGTGGAATTCAACAGTCCCGCCCCCATGGCGGCGGCGCCGGATCCGAAGGCGATCACCCCGCCCAGGAAACCACGGCGCGAGATCGCGCTTTCGACAACGCGATCGAAGTCGTTTTCTTCGGGACGGGGGAAGTTCAGTTCATCCCAATCGTCTGCGGACAATCTGGTGGAAGCATCGTCTTTCATGGAGTGGCTCCTTGCTGGCGAATCTAAGCTCTGAGCCACGGAACTAATAGTCGAGTGTGACAGCCAGTTGACAATACCGTTAAGCCAACCGCGAAACCGGTTCGGTCGGCGGTTTTCGGATCCCGCCGCCTAGGTCGATTGCCGGATTTCCTGGGCGTCAGGCGGCCTCGGCTCGGCTGCGGCAATAGCACGAGGCGTGGATCGGTACGGTCGCACGGGCCGCAGCCTGATCCAGTTGGAGTTTTATGTGCTTTGCCTCGGTCAGTTCGCCGCGCCGCACCAGGCATTCATGCAGCCCGTGCAGGCTCCAAATATTGCGCGGATGCTGACAGGCGCGCGCCAGCGTATCGTCCAACCCCAGATCGGCGCGATAGACGGCCTCGGCTTCGTCGAATCGGCCATCTTCCAGCAACAGCGCCCCAAGGGCGTGCCGGGTCGGCTGCATCCAGCCCCAGGGTTCGTCGTAGACAAGGCTGTCATCCAGATTGACGGAGCGCCTCAGATGTGCCAGCCCGGCTTCGCGATCCCCGGATTTAAAGGCGATTTCGCCATCCATCATGGCCTCGCCGATCATCAGCACGTCCTCGGCCGTGTTGTTGAAGACCAGCCGGCTTTCCGGAACGGCCTGCCGAGCTACCATGGCCAGTTCGCGCTCGGCCCGCGCCTCGTCCAGCCGATCCAGGTTGGCCAATGCAACGGCACGGGCCTGCCGCATTGCCGCATAGGTATAGCTGTAGAGTTCGGGGTCTTCGGGGAAGGGTTCGTCCAAGATCTCATGCCACATGCCGAAGCGCACCATCACGTGGATCTTCTTGCCGTAGAAGGACTCGAACAGGTCGGGGAAATAGCGGATCACGTTGTCCGGCAGCATCCGCATCAGCTCTTCTGACGCCGCCAGCGCCTTCTCCGGCTGGCCGAGGAACATGGCGCCGTAGGCTTCGAAATGGACGTTGTGGACCCGGTAGACCGTATAGAAGTTTTCGCCGCCCGCCATGGCCTCGTATTTCCGATCGACCGCCGCCGCCCGGTGATTGCGCCAGACCACGTTCTGATAGTCGCCGCACAAAACATCGATATGGGTTGCCATGTGAACCAGATGCCCGCTGTCCGGGACCAGATCGACCAGCCGGTCTCCGTGGCGCAGCGCCTTTTCCGGCATGGGGGACATTTCCATCAGGTGGATGTACATGTGCAGAAGGCCAGGATGGTCCCACGCGCCGGGCAAGCTGTCGAAGGCGCGTTCCAGCACGGCTTGCGCCTCGAGCGTCGAAGCGCCGTCCGCCGGTTCGCCCTTGGCCAAATCCCAGAGCTGCCAAGGCGTGCGGTTCATCATCGCTTCGGCAAAGATGCAGGCGATGTCCAGGTCGTTGTGATACGCGGCATGGACTTTGCGCATCGAATCCGAAAACGCATCGTTCCAGGGGCCGTAATCCTCGATCTCTGGATCGTCGGGAAACCGGTCGGCCAAGGCTTCGATCAGGGCTGCCTCGACCGGCGCAACCTTGTCGCGCAGGGCCAGTGCCGTTTCAATCGCCTTGTGCGCGCGTTCCAGAGTGGCAACCCGCTCGTGCGGGTCGAAGAACTCCCAGGGCTTGTTGTAGTTCGGGCCGATCGCGTGGGCGATGCCCCAATAGGCCAAGCCGCAGTCCGGGTCGTTCTCTGCCGCGTTCTGGAAACACGCGGCCGCGGCTTCGTGATTGTATCCGTAAAGCCAGTTCAGACCCTGGTCGAACAACTTCTGCGCCTCGGGCGAAGACGTGGTGATCCTGCGGGAATAGGTGCCCAGGTCAAATTCGGTCATGCGGAATGGCCCTTTGAAACAATGAAAAAACCAGCGGCACGCAGACCGCTGCGGTTCAGGATTGTTCGAACATAGCACAGACCGCGCCTGTATTGTTGACGTTCTGACAACGGCACGGGTTCGGCTCCGGCACGAAATCCAGATCTGATCGGCATAGCGCGGCGGGGACCGTTCAGATGAACCCCTCGCCGCCGCAGGTCGAACAGCGGATCGTCTTGACCCCGAAACACCCGTCGCACCGGTCAAAGATGATGTTGCCGTAGATGTCCTTGCCTTTCTTCACCTGCCCGGTGCCCCCGCAGATCTGGCAGGGCGAGCGCCCGGACCCGTGGCAGCGGTGGCACCGTCGCTTGGCGGGTTGGGATTGATTGTTGGTCGCCATCTGAATTTTCACACTTTCTGCAAGGGTTCCGACGGATGCCGATCCAAAGCCTTGCCCGACAACAGAGCACACTCAGCCATTCGTGTCACCACGGGTCGTATCGCGAAGTGACCCGAGCGCTCAGTTTCCCAGGAGCGTACTGGCGATCATGTCGGCCGCAGATGGACCGAGGGCCAGCGGCGTATCGTGCAGGACGGCAAGACGCGACAGCGCCTGAAGGTCGGCATCGCCGCTGTGCGGCAGGGTTGGATCGGCAAAGAAGATCACCGCATCCAGATCGCCGGTCGCGATCAGCGCCCCCAATTGCTGGTCACCGCCGCGTCCACCGCGCTGCAGGCGTTGCACCGAGAGATCGGGCGCCGCTTCGGAAATCATCCGCCCGGTCCCGCCGGTGCAGATCAACCGGTGGCCCCGCAGCGCCTTTTCATGCCGCAACACCCAGGCTCGCAAGTGCGCCTTGCGTGTGTCATGGGCCGCCAGCGCCAGCCGCCGTGGCGCGGTGGACTGGAGCCTGGCGCGGTCGGTGATGTCGAGGATCGCGCGCACCTGCGCCGCAAAGCCCTGACCTTCGGCCGGAAAGACCCCGGCCAGTGCCGCCGTCCCAACCGTGAATCCGGCCGCGCCGGAGCGCGCGGCCTCGGCAATCCGGTCCTGGCTGTCGATGCTGCCCGCCATGATGACCGGCTTGGACACCGCCGAGCACACGTTTCGCATCAGGGCCGGTACATCGCCGTCGAACCGGTAGGCCAGCAGGTCCAACCCGTGCACATGTTCCTGGTCCGCCAGTTGCCGGGCCGAAGTCACGATCGCGTCCTCCGGCCCTTCGAGTACGCTGGGATGGCCGGTGATGCGGCCGGGGAAGGGATAGTAGCGAACCGGGTGGTTGCGGGTCAGTGCAGTCACCTCCTCGGCGCGCGTGCCGCCAAGAAGGCAGTCCACATCCAGATCGATGGCGGCGCGGGCCGAGGCCAACTCGCTTTCGGCATCCAGGCTCACGACCTCAAGATAGGATCGTCCTCCGGCGGCCCGAATGGCATCCGCGAGCCCTTTGAGGTCGTCGAAGGGCAGGCCAACGTCCTTGAACCCGATGTGACGCACGCCACCCTCCAGCGCTTCCTCGAGCCGGGCGCGGGCATCGGGAATGGTTCGGTCATTCGATGTCAGCATCAGGATGAAGTCGAAGGCCACGGATCAATCCCTCCTGGTGTCGAAGCGTCGCCCGAGAAACCGGGCCGGTAGAGCCAGGGGTGGCGGCAAGGACCGATGTTGCGGGCAGGTCAACTCAAGCACATTCGTTCGATCAAGCAAATGCCGGAAACAGCCTGCGATCAGCAGAGAATGTTCTTGAGCCGCGGCCATGCTCCGGTGCGACCCGCGTTTGCGTTCGCGGGCCGCGCCGACACGTCGGAGTACGGTTCAGATGAACCGCTCGATGGTGTCGTCCAGATCGTTGCGATTGATGCCCAGTTCGGACAGCTCGCGATCGGTCATGCGGGACAGCTGTTGCGCCGCCCGGATGTATGCGCCGCGCCTGGCCTTGAACTTCATGGCTTCGTCAAAAAGCAGCAGCGCGCTGGCCGAGGGGAGGGAATCGGCATCGGTGTGCATATGCATCATGTGGTCGCTCCATATCTGGTGTTTCGCGATCGAGGGTCACGCGGGATTCAAGGACGCGGTCGCGGGCAGGGTCTTGGCAGCCGCGTTGGGCATCTGAAAACAGACGCTTTGGTAGGCCCTCCGTGTTTCCTTTTCTTCTGGATTCTGCGGTTCGATACACAGAAGAAAGGTTTGGAAGCTAAAGAACACTGGGCGGGAAGATTAAGAAGCCTTCAGCGGTCGGTTGCCGCTTCGGAAGGGGTGTTGTGCCTTGCATGGATGTCAAAATTGCCAGGCCGCGCGACGGCCCGACTTCCTGCTTGACGCCCGCCCGGTCTTGAAATACCTAGCGTGAGCCTCAAGCGGGTATAGCTTAATGGTAAAGCCCCTGCCTTCCAAGCAGGCTATGTCGGTTCGATTCCGTCTACCCGCTCCAGAAACTCTTCCGTAGACATTTGATGTAATGCGTTAATTGTCCACGCCAAGCGTATGATATTGCAAGAGATGTGAGCTGCGGGCCGAAAACGGGCGGGCAGAGGCGATGTCGCAGGTACCGAACGACGCTGCGCGCCAAAGGCAACTACGCCTTGACCCTGCGGCGCAGTACATCCATGAAGCGGGCTGACACGACCAGGAGACGACAAGGGCCTGACATGGCGAAGAGACGCTCAGCAAGACCGGCCGCACCTGCGGCGCCGGGCGCCAACGAAGAGCGCGCGACCTCCAAGAAGCTGAGCGTTCTGGCCTCGCTCTGGCCCTTCATGAAGCCCTATCGCCTTTTGATGTTCGGCGCGACCTTGGCGCTTGTCGTCACGGCCGGAATGTCCCTGACCCTGCCACTGGCAGTGCGACGGGTGGTCGATCATTTCCGGATCGAGGACGGCGCCCTGCTGGACCAGTATTTCCTGGCCGCTCTTGGGATTGCGGCGGTTCTCGCCGTCGGCACGGGTGTCCGCTATGCGCTTGTGACCCGGTTGGGCGAACGGGTCGTGGCCGATATCCGAAAGGCGGTGTTCGACCGGGTGATCGGGATGAGTCCCGAATTCTACGAACGGATCATGACCGGCGAGGTGCTCAGCCGGATCACCACCGACACGACGCTGATCCAATCGGTCCTGGGCTCCTCGGTGTCGATCGCGCTGCGCAACATGCTGTTGTTCGTGGGCGGTCTGATCCTGATGCTGCTGACTTCGGCCAAGTTGACGGGGATGGTGCTGCTTCTGATCCCCATCGTGGTGGTGCCGATCCTGATCCTTGGCCGACGGCTTCGTGCGATCAGCCGCGAGAACCAGGACTGGATTGCGGCGTCGTCGGGAAATGCTGGCGAGGCGCTGGGCGCCGTCCAGACGGTTCAGGCCTTCACCCATGAAACGGCCAGCCGGTCGCAGTTTTCCGACCTCACCGAGACGGCCTATCAGGTGTCGTTGCGGCGTATCAGTACCCGGGCCGTGCTGACCGTGATCGTGATATTCCTGGTGTTTTCGGGTATCGTGGGCGTTTTGTGGATGGGTGCGAACGACGTGCGCAACGGCGTGATGACCGAGGGCACGCTGATCCAGTTCGTGATCTATTCGGTGATCATGGCCGGTTCGGTCGCCGCCCTGTCGGAAATCTGGAGCGAGTTGCAGCGCGCCGCCGGCGCAACGGAGCGCCTGGTGGAACTGCTGAATGCCAGCGATACTGTGACCGATCCGGCGCAGCCCTTGTCCTTGCCTCGGCCGGTGCAAGGCAAGATCGGGTTCGACCGCGTCAGCTTCCGTTATCCGTCACGCCCGGACGTGGCCGCGCTTGACGAGATGACCCTGACCGTCGAACCGGGCGAGACCGCGGCCTTTGTCGGCCCCTCGGGTGCGGGCAAGACGACGGTGATCCAGTTGATCCAAAGGTTCTACGACCCGGATCGGGGTGTGGTTAGTCTGGATGGCATGGACCTGCGCGCGCTCGATCGGGCCGACTTCCGCCGTCACATCGCATTGGTGCCGCAGGATCCCGTGATCTTTGCGGAGTCAGCGCGCGAGAACATCCGGTTCGGCCGCCCTGAGGCCACGGATGCCGAAGTCGAAGCCGCCGCCCGTGCCGCTGCGGCGCATGAGTTCATTTCTGCGCTGCCGGATGGATATGACAGTTTCGTCGGTGAACGCGGCGTGATGCTGTCCGGCGGGCAGAAACAGCGGATCGCGATTGCGCGCGCCATCCTGCGCGACGCGCCGGTTCTCTTGCTGGACGAAGCCACTTCGGCACTCGACGCCGAAAGCGAACGCGCCGTGCAGCGGGCGGTGGACGAGCTGAGCGCGGGCCGCACGACGCTGATCGTCGCGCACCGGCTGGCCACGGTGAAAAAGGCCGACCGGATCGTGGTGATGGAGGCCGGCCGCATCGTCGCACAGGGCACCCATGCCGATCTGGTGGCGCAGGACGGGCTGTATGCCCGGCTGGCGCGCCTGCAATTCACCGATGGGGTCGCCGCCGAGTGAAGTGACGCCCCGGCACTTGCCCTTTCGCCGCAGCGTCATTCTATGCCTCTCAAAAACCTGCCGGTAAGCCCTCGCTTGCACAGACGAGGATTTGCTCTCATCTTGGTGCGGAAGATCTGCACCTAGCAGAGCCAATAAGGGGAGGAGCCGCATGGCATTCGTTGGGACGGAAGACAAGAAACGCATCGAGAACGAGATGCCATGGGCGGACCGCGATCTGCCGGTGACGTTCCACCAGTTGCTGTCGCGCACGGCCAGCAAGTTTCCCAACCACAAGGCAATCAGCTTTCAGATTCTCTCCGGTCCCAAGGACAAGGCGGAAACGCTCACTTGGTTCGAGTTGCTGGGAAAGGTCAATCAGGCCGCCAACCTGTTCCGGTCGCTGGGGGTCGGGGAAAAGGACGTGGTGGCCTATGTCCTGCCGAATTCCAACGAAACGCTGATCACCATGATGGGCGGCGCCGTCGCCGGCATCGTCAACCCGATCAATCCGCTGCTTGAGCCGGAGCAGATCGCCGCGATCCTGCGGGAAACCGACGCCAAGGTCGTGGTGACGCTGAAACCCTTCCCGAAAACGGACGTGGCGCAGAAGGTGGCCGAAGCGGTGCGGCACGCGCCACACGTGAACACGGTTCTGGAAATCGACCTCAACCGATACCTGACGCCGCCCAAATCCTGGATCGTGCCGCTGGTCCGCCCCAAGATGGAGGACAAGGAGCATCTGGCGCACGCCGATTATCTCGATTTCAACAAGGAGCTTGCGAAACAGCCGACCGCGCTGAGTTTCCCCGACAGCACCGAGGATCGCGTGGCCTGCTATTTCCACACCGGCGGTACGACTGGCATGCCAAAGGTGGCGCAGCACAAGTATTCCGGCATGATCTACAACGGCTGGCTGGGGCACACGCTGCTGTTTTCGGAAGAGGACGTCATCATGTGCCCGCTGCCGATGTTCCATGTCTTCGCTTGCCACGTGATCGTGATGGCCGCCGTCGCCTCGGGTGCGCATGTCGTGTTCCCGACGCCGGCCGGCTATCGCGGCGACGGGGTTTTCGACAATTTCTGGAAGCTGATCGAGCGGTGGAAGGTTTCCTTCATCATTACCGTCCCCACGGCGATTTCGGCCAAGATGCAGCGCCCGGTCGATGCCGACATCTCGAGCGTCAAGACCGCGTTCTCGGGCTCGGCGCCCTTGCCCGTGGAACTGTTCCGCCGTTTCGAACAGGCCACGGGCGTGACCATCGTCGAAGGGTACGGCCTGACCGAAGCAACCTGTCTGGTGTCCTGCAATCCGGTGGACGGAGAAAAGAAGATCGGTTCCATCGGAATCCCGTTTCCGTATACGGATGTGAAGATCCTCAAGGAAGGGGCGGACGGGCCCGTGGAATGCGCGGTGGACGAGGTGGGCGAGATCTGCGTGTCCAACCCGGGCGTCTTTGCGGGCAATACCTATACCGAGACCGACAAGAACAAGAACCTCTATTACCACGACAAGTACCTTCGGACCGGCGATCTGGGCCGCTTCGACGCGGACGGGTATCTGTGGATCACTGGCCGGGCCAAGGATCTGATCATTCGCGGCGGCCACAATATCGACCCGGCCGAGATCGAAGAGGCCCTGCTGGGGCACGAGGCGGTCGCGTTCGCCGGCGCCATCGGCCAGCCGGATGCGCATTCGGGCGAGGTGCCCTGCGCCTTCGTCGAACTGGTCGAAGGTGCCGCCGTGACCGAAGACGAGCTGCTGGAGTATTGCCACGTTCACGTGCACGAGCGCGCGGCGCATCCGAAACACATGACGATCCTTCCGGAACTGCCGAAGACCGCGGTCGGCAAGGTCTTCAAGCCGGAATTGCGAAAGCAGGCAATCACCCGCGTCTACAACGGAGCGCTGGAAAAGGCGGGCGTCGCGGCACGGGTGGTTTCGGTGGTGGACGACAAGAAAATGGGTCTGGTCGCGCAGCTTGACGCCAACGGCGCCTCCGAGGACGATGTGAACAAGGTTCTGGGTGCCTTTACCCGGCCTTGGGAATGGGCAGCCGAACGGAGGGGCAATGGACTATGAGCGTCTGATCGACGAAGAGACATGGGCCTTCATTCGCCGCATCTCCGAGTGCTTCCCGGAAAACGCGGTGGACCTTTCGATTGCCGAACAAAGACGGGCCTATGACGCGATGTGCGGGACCTTCCGCCAGAACAGGCCCGACGGAGTGGAAACCGAGGACCGGAGCGCCGATGGCGTTCCGGTTCGCGTTTATACGGCCGGCGATCCGACACGCACGGTCGTCTACTATCACGGCGGTGGCTTCGTGCTGGGCGGCCTGGAAAGCCATGACGACGTCTGCGCCGAAATCTGCGCCCAGACCGGTTATCGCGTCGTGGCGGTCGATTACCGGCTGTGCCCGGAATTCCGTCATCCGGTGCAGTTCGAGGACAGCTGGACGGCGGCCCGGTGGGCGGATGCGGAATTCGGCGAGCCGCTCGTCCTGGCCGGGGACAGCGCCGGCGGCACATTGGCGGCCTGTGTGGCGCATCGCGCGCGCGGACGCCTGGACGACCTACTCGGCCAGGTGCTGATCTATCCTTTGCTGGGCGGCGATACGACTGCCGGATCCTATCTGGAACACGCCCATGCGCCGATGCTGACCCGCGAGGACGTGCTGTATTACAAGAAGGTTCGTACGGACGGGCAGGCGCCGAAGGCGGATCCGACCTTTGAACCCCTGCAGGATCACGACTTCTCGGGTCTGCCGCCGACCGTGATCTTCACCGCCGATTGCGATCCGCTGCGGGATGACGGGCACGACTATCAGGCGAGAATTGCCGAGGCAGGCGGTCTTGCGGAATGGGTGAACGAGCCGGGACTGATCCACGGATTTCTCAGGGCCCGCACGTCCGTCGGGCGGGCGCAGGCCAGTTTCGAACGCATCACGGTTGCGATCGAGGCTTTGGGGCAGGGCATCTGGTGCTACGATTGACGTGCGCGGCTACCGGGCGACCGTGATCGCCCTGGCAGGGGCCTATCGCAGGAACGGCTGCGCTTTCATCGTGTCGGCGACCGGCGCGCCCAGCCGGCTCAGGACGGTCGGAGCCAGTTGCAACTGGTCGATGACCGCGTCCTCGGACGGGCCTTCCGCATCTCCGAAGTAGTACAGCGCAGTTTCCTGCTGCAGCGGGCTGCGGCCGCCGTGATGGCCCCGCTCATCCTGTCCGTGGTCGGCCGTCACGATGACTTCGTACCCCATCTGCCGCCAGCGCGGAATGAACGGCGCCAGCATTTCGTCCATGACGAAACAGGCATGGTCCATCGCGTCGCATTCGTGATGGAACCTATGCCCCATGCTGTCGAGCGTGCAGGTGTGCAACATGCCGTAGTTCAGACCGAACCGCAGGCCGAGGTTGGTCAGCGTCGCAAACAGATCCAGATCGCAGGGCGTCATCTGGTTGTCCCGGCCATAGCCGGTCATCGTGTGAAACCGGCCGTGGTTGATGGTCATGCTGTCGGGTTCGTCATATTCGATGTCCCGCACATAGTCGAAGGGATGGCGGTTGAAGAACTGCGACCAAAAGCTGTGCGCAACCGCGCCGGTCACGCCGCCGGCTTCGCGCACTTGGCTGAAGATGTCCTTGTGAGACAGCCGAAAGACGTTTCCGTTTCCGGTGCAGCCATGCTCGGCGGGGGTCACGCCGGTATGGATCGACGCATAGCAACTGGCCGAGATCGACGGCAGGACCGAGCGCAGTTTCCAGACACGGGCCTCGCCGCTGTCGACCCATCCTTCGAGGTTGCCGAACAGGCGGCGGAAGTTGCGCCAGGGCACACCGTCCAGAATGATCAGCAGCAATTTCCCGTCCATCCCGATCTCCATTTTCCTGGCGTTGACCCGCTCCCGATGACGCGATCGCCTTTTGCGTCGGTGCACATGTTTCGCTTGGCTTAGCGAATTCCCGGCGCCTGCCAAGAGGCAAAGCGCCGGGAGGGATTGTTTTCATGAGACTGTCATAGGTTGGAACGGGTCAGTTCCCTGCGCTCTCCATCTTGCGATGCGCGACCACCTCTTCCAGCCAGCCCAGGTGCATTTCGGGCACCGAGCTGAGCAACAGGTCGGTATAGTCGTCGAAGGGCGGGCTCAGCACCTCGGACTTCGAGCCATAGCGGACGACACGGCCCTGATACATCACCGCGATCGAATCCGAGATCGCCCGGACCGTCGCCAGATCGTGGGTGATGAAGAGATAGGCCACGTCCTCGATCTTCTGCAAATCCAGGAGCAGCTTCAGAATCCCGTCCGCAACCAGTGGATCGAGGGCCGAGGTCACTTCGTCACAGATGATCATCTTGGGCTTGGCCGCCAGCGACCGGGCGATGCAGACCCTCTGTTTCTGACCGCCGCTCAGTTCGGCCGGATAGCGGTCGATGAACTGTTCGCCCATTTCGATCTCGTCGAGCAGTTCGACGATGCGCTTTCGTTTCTCGGACCCGCGCAGACCGAAATAGAACTCCAGCGGCCTGCCGATGATCGTGCCCACGGTCTGACGCGGGTTCATGGCCACGTCGGCCATCTGATAGATCATCTGCAACTCGCGCAAATCCTCGCGCGAACGCCCCGCAAGATCCGGCGACAGCTTCCGGCCTGCAAAGGTGATCTCACCATCGCGCGGCGGCAGCAGACCGGTGATCACCCGCGCCAATGTGGATTTGCCGGAGCCTGACTCGCCCACGACCGCCAGCGTCTGGCCGGGATGGACCTCGACGTTGACGTTGTGGAGCACGTCGAAATTCAGCCCCTTGTACCGGGCGGTGATGCCCTCCACGTTCAGCACCGCGTCCGGCGTCGGCTTTTTTTCCTCGTGTTCGATGGACCGGACCGAGACAAGCGCCTTGGTATAGTCCTCCTGCGGGTTGTTGATGATCTGGTCGGTCGTGCCGTACTCGACGGTGTCGCCCATCCGCAGCACCATGATGTCGTCGCTCACCTGCGCCACGACTGCGAGATCGTGGGTGATGTAGAGCGCGGCAACGCCGGTGTCGCGAATGGCTTCCTTGATCGCCATCAGCACGTCGATCTGAGTCGTCACGTCCAGTGCCGTGGTGGGTTCGTCGAACACGACCAGATCCGGCTCGGGGCACAGCGCCAGCGCCGTCATGCAGCGTTGCAGCTGACCGCCGGAAACCTGGTGCGGATAGCGGTCGCCGATATTGTCCGGATCGGGCAGCCCCAGCTTGGCGAACAGTTCTCGGGCGCGGGCTTCGGCCTCCTTCCGGGTGAACTTCTTGTGTTCCACCGCGGCCTCGACCACCTGTTCCAGAATCTTCTTGGCCGGGTTGAACGAGGCGGCCGCGGATTGTGAAACATAGGTCACTTCGCCGCCACGCAGCGCGCGAATGTCCTGCAAGGAGGTGTTGAGGATGTCGCGCCCGTTGACCCAGACTTCGCCGCCGGTGATTTTCACCCCGCCGCGCCCGTAGGCCATCGAGGCGAGGCCGATCGTGGACTTCCCGGCGCCGGATTCGCCGATCAGCCCCAGCACCTTGCCGCGTTCAAGGTCAAAGCTGACCCCATGCACGATTTCGATGTCATGAGGTTTTTCGCCGGGCGGATAGACCGTGGCGCCGATCTTGAGGTTCCGGACCTTGAGAAGTGCATCGCTCATCCGCGGCCTCCTTTCAGCGAAGTGGTGCGGTTCAGCACCCAGTCAGCCACCAGGTTGACCGAAATGGCCAGGGTCGCGATGGCCACGGCAGGATACAGTGCCGCGCCGATGCCATAGACGATGCCATCCGCGTTTTCCTTCACGATGCCGCCCCAGTCCGCCTGCGGCGGCTGGACGCCCAGCCCCAGGAAGGACAGGGTCGAGACGAAGAGGACCATGAAGATGAAGCGCAGGCCCATTTCGGCCACCAGCGGCGACAGGGCGTTCGGCAGGATCTCACGGAAGATGATCCAGGTACGGCCTTCGCCGCGCAGGGTTGCGGCCTCGACATAGTCCATCACGTTGATATCCACCGCGACGGCGCGCGCCAGACGATAGACGCGCGTGGAATCCAGCAATCCCATCACGAGGATCAGAACCAGGACGGTGACCGGCATGACCGACAGAACCACGAGCGCGAAGATCAGCGAGGGGATCGACATCAGCAGATCCACGAACCGCGACAGCAACTGATCCACCCAGCCGCCGACCACGGCGGCGAGGAACCCGAGCACGGACCCGGTGGTGAAACTCAGGAATGTCGCAGCGGTCGCGATCCAGATCGTTGTCTGGCCGCCATAGATCATCCGGCTCAGCAGATCGCGGCCGATATTGTCCGTTCCTAGAAGGTGCTTGGACGACGAAGGCTCCCACACGCCGCCGACGACCTCGGCCATGCCATAGGGGGCGATGAGGGGCGCGAAAATCGCCATGAGAAAGTAAAGCGCCGTAAAGAAGAGACCGACGGCCGCGGCAAAGGGTATGTTCTTGAACATGTCCGATCCTCCCCTACTTCGGATGCCGCAAGCGCGGATTGGTCAGGATGGACACGATATCGGCGATCATGTTGAGCCCGATATAGACAGCGGCAAAGATCAGGCCGCAGGCCTGCACCACCGGAATGTCGCGTTTGGAAACATGGTCGACAAGGTATTGGCCCATTCCGGGATAGACAAAGACCACCTCGACCACGACGACGCCCACGACCAGATAGGCCAGGTTCAGCATCACGACGTTCACGATGGGTGCGATCGCGTTCGGGAAGGCGTGGCGGAAGATCACGTTGAAGGTGCTGAGACCTTTTAGCTCGGCCGTCTCGATATAGGCCGACTGCATCACGTTCAAAATCGCCGCGCGGGTCATACGCATCATGTGCGCCAGAACCACAAGCGTGAGGACGATGACGGGAAGGGCAATGGAATTCAGACGCGACAGAAGATCGCCGTCGGGACGGTAGGAGATTGCCGTCGAGGGAAACCAGCCGAGTTTCACGCCGATCACGAACATCAACAGATAACCGATGAGGAACTCCGGAACCGAAATCGACGCCAGCGTGACGGCGGATATCATCTTGTCGGGCCAGCGCTCGCGATAACGTACCGCCAGGAGGCCCAGGAAAATCGCCAGCGGGACCGCGATGACGGCCGCCCAGAATGCAAGAAACAGCGTGTTGCCGAGCCGTTTGCCGATTTCCGTTGAAATATCCTGCCCGGACGACAGGGCCGTTCCGAGATCGCCGGTCAGAACGCCGCCCAGCCAGGCGAAATACCGCGCGATGGGGGGGTCGTTCAGGCCCAGTTCCGCCCGCAGGTTGGCAAGGGCTTCAGGGGTTGCGGATTGTCCCAGGATCTGCTGCGCCACGTCGCCCGGCAGAATGATCGTTCCGACAAAGATCAGGACCGAAACCAGGAACAGCAAAAGCAGGCCCAGCGAGATTCGCTGGACCAGTAGTCTTGTAAGGGCGTTCATAGGTCAGGCTTTCACCCACATGCGCATGGGCGCATAGCTGTTCATCAGGGCAAAACCCTTCACGCTTTCGACCCAACCGTCGATCCTGTCGTTGGTGGCGTCGATGAAGTCGTTGAACATCGGGCAGATCAGACCGCCTTCGTCCCGCAGGATGGTGCCCATGTCGGCATACATCTGCTTGCGCTTGGTCTCGTCCAGCTCCGCCCGGGCCGAGATCAGCAACTGGTCGAACTGTTCGTTGTTGAACTTCGTGTCGTTCCAGTCCGCGGTCGAGAGATAGGCCGTGGTGAACATTTGATCCTGCGTCGGGCGGCCGCCCCAGTAGGAGGTACAGAATGGCTGAACGTTCCAGACTTCGGACCAGTATCCGTCATTCGGCTCGCGCTTGATGTCGAGCGTGATGCCCGCGCCCGCAAGCGACTGCTGGAACAGGGCCGACGCATCCGGCGCGCCGGGGAACGAGTTGTCCGAGGTGCGCAGCAGGATCGGGCCGTCATGTCCCGACTTCTCGAAGTGGAACTTGGCCTTGTCAGGATCGTATTCGCGCTGTTCGAACTCGGTATAGAGCGGGTAGGAGGCATTGATCGGCGTGTCATTGCCGACCGATCCATAGCCGAAGAGGATCTTTTCGACCATTTCCGCTCGGTTGATGCCGTGCTTGAGCGCGAGGCGCAGGTCATTGTTGTCGAACGGTGCCGTGTTCGTGTGCATGATGAACACGTAGTGGCCGGGACCGGATGTCCGATAGACATTGACGCCCGGTGCACGCGACACGAGACCCGCGGTCCGCGGCGGAACGCGGTCGATCAGATCCACCTGGCCGGATTGCAATGCGGCCACCCGTGCCGTGTTGTCGTTGATCACGATCAGTTCCAGGGTTTCGGCATGTCCGAGATCGCCCCAGTAGTTCGGGTTCTTTTCGGCCACGAAGCGAACGCCCATGTCGACTTCTTTCATGACATAGGGGCCGGTGCCGATGGCCGCGGTCGGGTCGTCCTTGCCGCCGCCGGGCTGGATCGCAAGGTGATAGTCCGCCATCAGATAGGGCAGATCGGCATTGGGGTTGTTCAGTTCGATGACCACACTGTCGCCATCGGCGCGAACATCCTTGATGTCGCGCAACAGGCCAAGCGCGCCAGATTTGGTGTCTTCGCCGGAATGGCGGTCGATGGTTTCGACCACATCCTCGGCGGTCACGTCCTTGCCGTTCGAAAAGGTAATGCCCGGGCGGATCTTGAAACGCCAGGTCGTCGCGTCGGACGATCCTTCGACGCTCTCGGCCACCTTGCCCTCGATGCCGCCATCGTCAGAAAGCTCCACCAGAGGCTCGCCCCACATGCGGATGTTCATCAATCCGACCTGGTTCGTGGCCAGCGCCGGATCGAGGCTGTCGGTCGTCGACCCGCCCTGCAGGCCCATGCGAAGCGTTCCGCCCTTGACCGGACCGGCAGCGCGCGCGGCGCTCGCCAGGAAGGTATTGGCCGCCGCGGCGGTGATCCCCAAGGCGGCTGCGCGACCCATGAATTCGCGCCGGGTCATCTTGCCCACGGTCACTTGGCCGGCCATGTATGTGAGTTGGTCTTTCATCGGTTTCTCCCAGTTGTCTTTTCGTCGGACCTTCGAGGTTTTTTATTGACGCATGAGTCAATGTTTGCGCATTTCCGCCGGGCGGGCAAGCGTTAATCTCCCGCTGCCCCTCCGGTGCGGGTCAGAGGTGGTTGCGTGGAATCGCGTCCTTGAACTCTTTCGCGAAAACCTCGGTGTCGTTCTCATAGGCCTCGATTGTGGCGGAAAGGTAAAAGTTCTTTAAATCCGCCCACATCTCGCAGCGGGTTTCCGTCCTCAGCTGCAGGTCGTCGCGTGCGGTTTCCTCGGTCCAGTGGCAGGTTCCGCGCGCGGAGAGCGGGTCATCCGGGTGGATCGTCCAGCACTCGCGCGCGATACCGCCGTTCACAAGCCCATGTTCACGATCTCGCACCAGCCCGAAATCGTCCTCGATGACCAGGCGAATCTCGCCGGTCGTCATGTCGGTTTCCGCCCGTCGCACATGCGCGGCGTCGCGCAGCGTGTCGACTTGGCGGGGGGTGTCGTTTTCGGGCGGCGCAAAGGTCCATTCGTCTCCTTCGCCCGTGGCCCGCACCGGCAGGTCGATTTCACCTTTCGTCAGGTGCAATTCCGCGGTCTCGGGCGAGGGCCAGACGAGCGGCCAATAGGCGCTGGACACCGCAACGCGCAGCCGATGCCCACGGGGAATGCGATAGGCGATATGGTCCAGATCGATGGTGATTTCGCATGGTGTGCCGGGTTCCAGCGGCGCTGGCTCGGCATGGCTGTCCCGATGCGTCAGGTTCAACACGCCGTAGGTGATCCGGGTCGAGGCCCCGTCGGGGTGAAGGTGGTTGAGCCTTACGGCAATCTGCGCCTGCGGCTTGTCGGCGCTCAGGCGCAGCTTCAGGCGTGGAGACCCGACCAAATCCAGGTCTCGGTCCAACGGTTCGCTGTCGAAACAGGCCGACAGCGCGTCGTCTGCGCGTTGATCGCCCGGCATTTCCGGGCCCAGCCAGATGGCACAATACTCGCCCGCGTCCATGCCACAGTGATGCGGCGACCGCACCCGCACGTCCAGTGCCTCGGAACTTCCCAGCCCCGAGTTTCCAAGAGCCAGGGTTTTCCTTTCAAGGTGGGACGTCGCGCCAGTCGCTTCGACGATCCAACGCCCGGAACGTTCGCTGTACCACCGTGCCGGACGCACGCCGTCCATCAGGTAGGCGCGATAGTCCGGATCGGTCTCCACCCCGGTCTCCACGCCCTTGAGCCAGCGATCCCACCAGCGCAGCGCCTCCTGCAAAAAACCGATCCGCGGTTCTGGCACGGCGAAATGCGGGTATTTGTGGACCCAGGGCCCAACGATGCCATTGACCGGCGCATCCAGTTTCTCGACCAGCAGAGGCACCGTGTTCTTGTAGGCATCGCCCCAGCCGCCGATGGCCAGTGTCGCCGCCTTGATCGCGCCGAAATCCTCGCAGACCGAGCCGTGTTGCCAATAGGCGTCGCGGGTCTGGTGCCGCAACCAGATGGATGGCAAAAAAGGCTCGTGCTCCAACCGGTCGAGCCACATGGCGCGCCAGTCGTCCCGCAGCGCCGGATCGGGCGGGCGGGAAGAGTAGGCCCACATCGTCGCGCCCCAACCGAGGTTTTCGTTCAGCAGGCAGCCGCCCTTGTAGTGGATGTCGTCGGCATAACGGTCCGCGGTCGAACAGAGCGTAACGATCGCCTTGAGCGGTTCGGGCTGCATCGCCGCAACCTGCAGGGAGTTGAACCCGCCCCAACTGATACCCATCATGCCCACGCTGCCCGAGCACCAGGGTTGTGCTGCCAGCCAGTCGATGACCTCGACCGCATCGTCGAGTTCCTGCTGGGTATACTCGTCGGCCATCAGTCCCTGGCTGTCGCCGTTTCCGCGCATGTCCACCCGGATGCAGGCATAGCCGCGCCGGGCAAACCAGGGATGGGTCAGCGCATCGCGCGTGGCGGTGCCGTCGCGTTTGCGATAGGGGAGATACTCCAAAATCGCCGGGACCGGATCTTCCGTCGCGTCGGTCGGCCGCCAGACCCGGGCGGACAGCCGGCAGCCATCGGACAGGGTGATCCCGAGATCGGGAAGCTCTTCGATTTCGCGCAGGCTGTTCGGCGGCGGGGTCATGGCGTGAGTTTCGACGCCATTTCCAGAATGTCCAAGATGGAATGCGACAGATCACTCCCGATATGCGACCATCAGGTCCATCACGTTGGTCCCGGTCGGCCCGGTGACGAGCAGCGCCCCTTTCCGGTCCAGAAAGCTCCCGCTGTCGGCTGCCTGCAGAGCTTCCTCGGCCCCGGCAGACCAGGTCGTTCCGTCCACGATTGCCCCGGCCGCCTCGGTCGGCCCATCGGTTCCGTCCGTGCCGCCCACCACAAGCGTGATGTCCCTGCGTCCTGCGATCTCGCGCGCCAGCGCCAGCGCCAGTGCCTGATTGCGGCCGCCGCGGCCCGGGTCTTCGGGCAAGACAACGGTCGGTTCTCCGCCGAATACCATCACGCCGCGTGGCATGGCGCGCAGTCGCGGGCCCAGCCTGGCAGCGAGCCTTTCCAGATCGTCGTGCAGCGCCTCTTCGTTCGCCAGGATCCTCAGGGCCAGCTGCCCGGCCTTTGCTATGGCGGCGTTCCGGGCGTGCGCGTTCGATGCGATGATCCGGGTCCGCGCCGTGAAAGTGGGAGAGGCCGGAATGGCCCCGATGCCCGACCCGATCACTGTCAGGTCGTCACCCGGCACGTCCGAAATCGCCAGAACGTCGACCTGCGCGCCTCGGAACCCCTCCAGAAGGCCACCACCCTTGATCCGCGAAATCCTGCGCCGCTCGGCGTTCATGGCGCCGATATCCATCCCGCTGGCCAGAAGCTGTCGGTTGAGTGCCGCCAGATCGTCGAGCGACTTTCCCGGCATCAGGTCTTCGGCCAGCGAAGACGCACCGCCGGACACGAGCAACAGCAGTCGCGACCCTGGCGGCATTTGCTGCACCGCCTCACGCAAGGCACGCCCGGCTGCGAGGCTGCGCGCGTCCGGAACCGGGTGCGACGCTTCGATCAACCGGGCTTTGTCCGGCAGGCCCCCACCATGACCGTCCTTGGTGACGACGAGACAGGGCAGATCGCCGAAATGCGCGAGCGCGGCCCTTGCCATCGCTCCGGCCGCCTTGCCGACGGCCAATACCTTGTCCGGTGCCTGCAGATGCGACGCCGCCTGAGCGGTTGCCGTGTACCCGTCAACGGCATCCACGCCGGCCTGCCAGAGGGATAGCGCCACGTCGCGGGCGTGGTTCATGTTTCCATCCAGATCGTCACCGGGCCGTCATTGACCAGTTCGACGGCCATTTCAGCACCGAAACGGCCGGTTTCCACGCCAATCCCATGCGATGCCAATTGTGCGGCGAAGTATTCGTACAGCCGTTCGCCTTCGGCCGGTGCGGCCGCTGCGGAAAACCCGGGCCGATTGCCGCGCGATGTGTCCGCCGCCAGGGTGAACTGGCTGACCACCAATGCGGAACCGCCGATGTCCAGGATCGACCGGTTCATCTTGCCGGCCTCGTCCCTGAAGATCCGAAGCTTGGCGATCTTGCTTGCCAATTGTTGAGCCTGTGCTTCGCCATCTCCTTGCATGGCGCAGACCAGAACCATGAGCCCTTTGCCCGTCTGCCCGATGACATGTCCATCCAAGGCGACCGAAGCCCTGGAAACCCGTTGGATCAGAGCACGCATTCGATTTCCTCCCATCGCGGCGCATCGGCTCCGTACCGGGCCACGCTCAGGCTCGCCGCGCGGACGCCGGTCGTCAACGCGGCTTCCAGCGCGGCACCGTCCAGTACCAGCGGCACGCCCAACAATTCATTGCGGATCAGGTGAGCGAGAAAACCTGCATTGAAGATGTCGCCGGCGCCCACCGTGTCGCGCACCCGTGTGCTGGGCGGGACGACGCTGGCGCGGACATCGCCGAGCCGAGCCTCGGCGCCCCGCTTGCCCCGAGTCTGGATCAGGAGTTGATCGGACCGGAGACTCGGCGATTGTCCCAGCCATTCACGATCTTCGTCCGAAATCTTTACGACATGGGCCAGGCGGATCATCCGCTGCAGACGGGCGCGGTAGAGATCCTCCTGCTCGACCAGACCCGGTCTGATATTCAGGTCCAGCCAGATCAACGCACCGTTCGCGCTTTCGGCCAGTGTCGCAAACGCATCGCCCGCAGGCGCATGAATCAGGCTGAAACCGCCAAAAACCATCGCCTTGACCGCTGTCGGCACATCCGGAAGATCGGAAAGGCGCAATCGCCTGCCGGCGCTGCCGACGTCAAACAGGTCGAATTGAGTCCCGTCGGGCAGGGGATGCGCGAAGGCCACCGTCGATGGCGCGTCCGAGAGTGCGGCAGAACGGATGTCCACGCCCTCGCGTTCGAGATGCGCCTTCAACTTGCGTCCCATCGTGTCCGTCGAAAGCGCACCTGCAAAACCCGATGGAACGCCAAGCCGCGACAATGCGACGGCCGTATTCACGGCCGCGCCGCCTGGTACAGGGCGGAACGTCTGTCCGCCGTCGTCGAGGCCGGCGGGAACAAGGTCCATCACCGCCTCGCCGCAGCACAGGACCACCGGGCCGGTCATTCGCGCCATTCGACGATGTCCCCGAGCCCGGCCCGCTCGGTGCGAAATCCGTTGGCCGGGTGATCACGGTCGGGGTATCCGAAGGAGATCGCGCAGAGGATAAGGCGATCGTCGGGGATGCCGAAGTATCTGTGCAGAAACGGCCCGTAGGACGCCACCGCCGCCTGCGGGATCGTGGCGATGCCCAGCGCCTGCGCGGCCAGGGTGAAAGCCGTCACGAACCCACCGCAATCCATCGCGCCATAGGCGCCCAGTTCTGCCGGGCTTGAGACGATGGCGCAGTGTGGCGCGCCGAACAGGGCAAAGTTTTCCATCATTTGCCGGGCCGAACCGACCCGGTCGCCCTTTTCGACGCCAACCGCCTCGTAGAGCGCCCAGCCGCAGGCCCTGCGGCGCTCCTGATAGACGCCGGAATAGGATTTCGGAAAGGGCAGGTCCGGTGCGGGCGTTCCGGTTTGCGCCTCTTGCATCAGGGCGCGGCGAAAGGCGTCGGTTTCGGCGCCGCTGGTCACGACGATCTGCCAAGGCTGAGCGTTGCACCAGCTTGGAACCCGGCTTGCGCTGGTCAGAACGGCCTCGATATCGGAGCGAGGAACCGGGTCAGGGCGAAAGGCGCGGCACGAATACCGCTGGTTCAAAAGCTGGTTCAGAACCGTCAGTGTCATTCGCCTGCGTTCCCTTCGGTGTCGTCGCGGCGCAGAATGGCGACGCCGGGGGCAATGTGCAAGGCGTCAGGTGGCCGGAATTTGAGCCGGATCAAAGAATGCGCGCGCGCGCCGTGTCACCGTCCCTGCGCGACTCGAAAAAGCAACGAAGGAGGACTGAACATGGTTGAGAAATCCGATCACGCCGGCCTCTGGCCTTCGCTTTACGACCCGTTTCGCCATTTCGGCGCCAAACTCGCCGACTGGCTGAGCCCGGCCACCGAAGCTTCGGGCAACGACGATGCCTATGACATCTCGATGGAATTGCCGGGAGTGTCGGAAAAGGACATCGAACTGACCGTCGAGGACGGAGTCGTGACCATTCGTGGCGAGAAGAAGACCCATGCAGAAAAGAAGGGCGACACCTGGTATTTCTCCGAGCGTCAATACGGAGCGTTCCGGCGGTCCTTCCGTCTGCCGGAGGATGCGGACGCCTCGAAGGCAAGCGCGAAGATGAAGGACGGCGTGCTGCACGTGACCGTGCCCAAGAAACCCGCGGACAAGGCCGAGAACGCGCGCAAGATCGAGATCGCGCGCGGATAGGCCGCCCCTACTGCTGGCCGTTCGCCGCCAGATAGCCGACGGCGGCGGCGGCGATCAGGCCCAGCACCACGGCGATCAGGATCTTGATCGCCGACCAGGGGCGTTCGCCCTGCACCCGGCCAGTCCTGCCGTTGACGACAAAACGGTAGGTCTGGCCCCGATACTTGTAGGCGGCCATCCAGACCGGCAGCAATATGTGCTTGAAGCTGACGTTTCGCACATCCGTGTCGATCGCCTGGATGCGCTGCCGGTCCCCACCGATATCGAAGCGCACGTCGCGCTCGATCACGCGGGCCATGTGAGAGCGGGCCTCCGCATAGCCTTCGCGGAGATCGACGGTATAGGCTTCGGCGCGAAACCCGGCGAGGTATTCGGGGCGGTAGGGTTCGAGCGCGGCCAGATCCCAGGGTTCGAGCGCGTCCGTATACGACTTGGGCAAAGACCGCGCCGCCAGGACCAGCACATCGTCAAAGAACCGGCTGACACGGCCCGAGCGCGGAGTCCAGCGCACCTTGGGCACCTGCTGGCGTACCCGCTTGCCGTTCTGCACGACGATGCGCGTTTCATAAAAAACATCCCCCCGATCGCCCCGATAGGCCGATCTGGTATCCGCGTCGAAGGTCCAGTAGGGCACATAGATGCCCTGCATGCGGCGGCCCTTTCGGGCATAGTCCTGCAGACCGCCCGGCGCGAACCACAGCCGCCCCAGCCAGTCCGTCATTGCCTTGTGTGCGGCCCGTTCATCCAGCGCAAAGGGAAGAACGCCGCGCGGTTTGATATGGCGGTGCACCCCGGTATCCGTGACCACCGGCGTCGCGCAAAAGGGGCATTCGGCCGCGTGCGTGTCCGGATCGAATTCCACCCGGGCGCCGCAATTGGGGCAGCTCAGAACCCTGGTTTCTTCGATCTCGGTGTCGGGCAGGCGTTCTGCAACAGCGGCATCGAAATCCAGCTCGCGCAGGGTCGTGCCCTGCCAGGGCCCCATCTCGATGGGTTCGCTGTGGCCACAATGATCGCAGACCAGCGCGCCTTGCTGCGGGTTGAACCGGTAATCCGCCCCGCACTGCGCGCAGGGAAAACGGTGCTGGGCCTGCGTCATGGGCTACTGTCCGGGCGGCGGCGGGGGCAGGATGGTGAACAGCTGCGCCAATTCCTGAACGTCGCCGGCGCGTTTCCATCCGTCTTGCCCTGCTGTCCAGACAAATGTCTCGCGGGTGATCTCGCCGGACGCCGCCATCCGGCCGAGACGTGCCTTGGAATAGGGGCCGCTGGTTTCCCCATCCGATGCGACATGCCACACGTGTTCGACCGGAGGCGGGGGCGGCGGCACCATCGAAGATGCCGGGGCTGAAGCGGACGTGCGCGCGCCCCATGGTCCGGCGGGCTGGGTGCCCGCCATCTGTTGCGCCATCGCCATGCCCATACCCATGCCAAGCCCGGCGCCCATGCCGCTGTTGCCGTGCTGCGCCGCCGCCGTCATCGCCTCGGCCGCCGAGTACTGCGTGAACTTGCCCAGATCGCCGGCCAACCCCATCGAAGTCCGCTTGTCCAGCGCCGCTTCGACCGCGGGCGGCAGCGAGATGTTCTCGATGTAGAATTCCGGCATCTCCAACCCGTAGCTGTCCACGACCGGCGACACTTCGGCAACGATCAGCTTGCCCAGATCCGCGGTGTTCGCCGCCATGTCGAGCACCGGGATTCCCGATCCGGCGATCACCCGGCTGAATTCCTGCACGATGATGTTGCGGATCTGAAAGCTGATCTCGTCCATGGTGAATTCGCCATCGGTACCGACGATCTCGACCAGGAACCGCGCCGGATCCTTCACCCTCACCGAATACGTGCCGTATGCGCGGATACGGGTCGGTCCGAACTCTGGGTCGCGCAGCATGATGGGGTTCTTGGTGCCCCATTTCAGATCGGTGAACCGTGTCGTGTTGACGAAATAGATCTCGGACTTGAAGGGTGACTGGAATCCGTGATCCCAATGCTGCAACGTCGTCAGGATCGGCATGTTGTTGGTTTCCAGCATGTAGAGGCCGGGCGTGAACACATCCGCCAGTTGGCCTTCGTGCACGAACACTGCCGCCTGCCCTTCGCGCACGGTCAGTTTTGCGCCGTATTTGATCTCGTGCCCCTCGCGTTCAAATCGCCAGACCATCGTGTCCCGGGTGTCGTCCACCCAATGAATCACGTCAATGAATTCGCCGGTCAGAAAATCGAGGATTCCCATGGGTTCTCTCCTGTCTTGCGGGTCAGAGGGCCTGCCCCATCAACTCGCGTGCAATGATGTTGACGATCGGTCGCGCCTCGCTGGCGGACATTCCCGTCCGCAGGCGCGGGTCATAAAGAATGTTGAGCAATTTCTCGTCGTGACTGGTCAGCAGCGCGAACTCGTCGTCGTCGTTGAAGATCGACGGCCGCGCTGCGGGGCTGTCATTGGGCAGGCCCAGCCCCTGCGCCAGTTCTTCGTGGATGCAGCTCAGGCGCACCAGATCGGGATGCTCGGCGCGAACCAGGGCGACCGCCCGGGTATAGGCATGGCCCGATCCGCCCCCCGCCGACGCAAAGACAAAGCAATAGAAAGCGCGCGGCAAATTCTCGAACAGGTCCAGCTGGGATTGTCCGATATTGGGGATCAGTTGCCGCAGGCGCGCCTGCACATAGGCGGTGTCATCCTCACCGGCGATGAAGACGTGGAAGTTTGCGTTGCGCTCGGTCGCCGAGATCGGATGGCCGGTGATGCGGGCGAGGCGGGCGGCATAAGACCTGACACGGGCCGCGTCCTGGGCGCGCCGCTCCATCGGAACGCTGGGTCCGAATTCGGTGCCGATTCTGACCGGCCCGTTCCAGCGGCTTAGACGCCCGCTCCGGCGCTGGGTGGTGCCGGAGACGACCTGACCGGTGTATTCGGTGTAGAACGCGATGGTTTCAAAGTTGCGGACCAGATCCTCGGCATCGTAGGGCGTGTCCGGTCCGCCGCCATCGGTGCGCAGCAGGCCGCGAGTCAAAAGGTCGTTCTGCACCCGCTCGTAGTAACGCGCCAGATCGCGGCTCTGGGCGGAGGGCGGAACATAGGCGTTCGGAGCGGCGTCCGGTTCTGCCGGCCTGCTTTCGGGTGCGGGAACGTTGGGCAGTTCGACAGCGCAGCCGGCCAGAACCCAAAACGCGCAGGCCGCAAGGGCACAGCGCCAGATTCGCACTCCTTCCACCTGCAAGGCGTCAACCCGGAACAGCGGTGCCGGCAGCATCGCCCAGACCGTCCTGCCGCGCCTTGGCGGCGGCGAGCGTGTCGCGCAATTCCGCCTCCATCTTCTTGAGCTCTTCCTCGGCAGCGGCGCGCTTGGCCTTTCCTTCGTCGGCGATTTGCAGGCTTTCCTGAATCGTGCCGATCAGGTCCGCGTTGGCTTGCTTGACCGCTTCGATGTCGAACACGCCGCGTTCCATCTCCTGACGGATCATCTTGTTGCTCTC
The DNA here is from genome assembly GCF_059613135.1 of Ruegeria sp. BHSB196. NCBI lineage: Bacteria > Pseudomonadati > Pseudomonadota > Alphaproteobacteria > Rhodobacterales > Roseobacteraceae > Ruegeria > Ruegeria sp. BHSB196. The sequence goes on along the minus strand of NZ_JBXWRY010000018.1, from coordinate 25,451 downwards.
GCGCAGGTTGGCGGCGTTGGAGGTCAGCAACTCATTGGTCAGGTCATTCGCATCCCTCACGGCGGCGGCGGCCTCGGCGCTGCGTTGGATCGTGACGGCCTGGGCCAGTTGCGTCTCCCAAAGCGGTACCGTGTTGACCAGTGTCGAGTTGATCTTGGTCACGAGCGATTTGTCGTTTTCCTGCACCAGCCGGATCGAGGGCAGGGACTGCATCGTTACCTGCCGCGTCAGCTTGAGATCGTGCACGCGCCGCTCGAGATCGTCGCGGGCGGCCCGCAGGTCGCGCAACTCCTGCGCCTTCATCACCTGATCGGCTTCCGGCGCCGCCTGAACCTCTGCCTCCTTTTCCGGGATGTCATGGCTGTCCAACTCGGTCAGTTTTTCCTCGCCGGCCGCGATATAGAGTGCCAGTTCGTCGTAAAAGCCGAGCGTTTTTTCATAGAGCAGGTCCAGCGACTTGATGTCCTTGAGCAATGTGTGCTCATGCCCCAGAAGGTCGTCGGTGATCCGGTCGATCTGGCCCTGAACCTCCTCGTAGCGCGCGGTGAATTTTGCAAACGGCGCCGCGCGGCCGAGCAGTTTCTCCCACCAGGACCGTTCCCGGCGGACATCCAGCTCGCTGACGGAAAAGCCCCGGATCGTCGTCACGATGTTGCGCAGGCTGTCGCCGGCCGGGCCGACATCCTTGTTGCGCACGTCCGCCAGCATCGCTTGGCTGATTTCCTGCAATTCTGCCTGCGCCGACGATCCGAACGAGACGATCGAATTGGTGTCCTCCATGTCTATCTCGGCCATGCGTTTGCGAATGGCTGAGCTGATGGCTTCGTCCGCTTCCTCCAGGGGAATGACCGCGGCCTGCGGTTCCGGCAACGTGACCGCAGTGACCTCCTGCACAAGCGCCTCAGCTTCGGCGGCTTTGTTCTTGACAACCTCGGACATGAAAAAGTTCCTCGCTCAATGAAATTCCAAGTCAATCCAGCCGCACGCCTTCGCGTTGCAACCTGTCGCGCAGCACGTCGATTTCAACCGTAAGGTCGCTGCGATCATCCAGCAGCATCTTGCGGGTGCGGGCGGCGAAGTTCTGCTCCAGATCGTCCAGAAGGACCGTGTAGTCCTTCATCGCCTGGGCGTCGCGTGTTCTGGAGTAAATGTCTGCGAACTTGATCGTCGCATCACGCGCGCCCCGCAGATAGACGGTCAAATACTTGCGCGCGCCGGTCAGGTCGCGGGGGTCTTCCTCGACCGTGCGGAACAGTTCGCGGGCCGTGTCCTGAAACCGTTCGACCCGCGCCTCGATGCGGCGGTCGCCCGCGCGTTGGATGGCATCCGACATCTCGGCCAACACGGTTTCCGCATCCTCGACGACCCGCGCCACGCGGTCCTGCTGGAACGTGTCGATGCCCTCCATCCCCTTGTCCTTCAGGGGGTCGCGACCGAAGGCCAGGGAATGCAGGACAGTGCCGGCCAGACCAAACAGGACCGGAGCAAGAAAACTCACACCCGATATGGTTTCCGTGTCGAGATAGTCATTTCGGAACGCCGCCAGCCCCACACCGAGACCGGTCAGAACACTGGCAAAGATCTTGCGCGGGATGGCTGGACGCCGGGCCGTGCGGCGCGCGTTGTAGGCGGCTTCGGCGCGCAACCCCTCGCGCAACAGAAAGGCGGCGCCGGTCAGCAACGCAGCGGCCACCAAACCCATCGTCATGCCGATGGCGCCATCGTCGAGCGACAGGAACACCAGAGGAATTGCCGGAACGAACATGACATTCGCGCGCGCGCCGGCAGGATCCACCCGCGCGCCGTCGAATTGTCCGCGTGGCGGCGGATCGTCGGTCTCGGGTGAGTCCGGGCTGAATTTGCCGCCGTACCGCCGGGCCATCGGTTCAGAGCCCTCCCAGCCAGCCGGTGCAGACCCCGAACAGCAGCACGAGCAGCGCCGCGTACGCCATTTTTTGCAGTCCGGTCTGAGACATGGCGCTCCCCAACTCTGCCATTCACATCGGGAATCTAGTGGATGCAATCCCGAGGCGCTAGGGGAAAGCTGTGTCGGATGGCGTCAGGACTGGGTTTTTCGTGATTGCGTTCCGCGTTTGCGCGGCGCGCGGGAGGATCGCTTGACAGTGTTTTCGGGTTTTTCCTGTGCGTCCAGACCGAGCTGGTCGCGCACGACCCTGCGGCGGACCTCCTCGACCGCGCCCGGCTTGAGGGTGCCCAGTTGGAAGGGGCCATAGGAAACGCGGATCAGGCGGTTCACGGTAAACCCGACATCCTCCATCGCGCGGCGAATTTCCCGGTTCTTTCCTTCGCGCAACCCGACGGTTAGCCAGGCATTCGCGCCTTGCTGACGATCGAGCGTCACCGTCATGGGCTGGAACCGTTCGGCGCCCACCACCAGCCCCTGCCGCAAAGGGGCGAAGTCTTCGTCTTTCGGGCGACCCTTGATGCGGACGCGATACTTGCGCAGCCAGCCGGTAGCCGGAAGCTCCAGCCTGCGCTTTATTCCCCCGTCATTGGTCAGCAGCAGCAAGCCCTCGGAGTTCAGATCCAGGCGGCCGATGCTCATCACCCGCGGCATGTCCTCGGGCAGGCTGTCGAACACGGTCGCTCGGCCCTTTTCGTCGCGCGCGGTCGTCACCAGACCGGGAGGTTTGTGATAAAGCCAAAGACGCGGAGGCTCCGGTTCCGCGATTGGCTTGCCATCGACGGTAATCTTGTCCGCGGTCGTCACGTTCCGCGCCGGGCTGTCGATCGGTTTGCCGTTCACCGCGACGCGGCCCGCCTCGATCATGCGCTCGGCTTCCCGGCGCGAGGCGACACCTGCGCGGGCGAGGACTTTGGCGATGCGATCGCCGGGAGGGGGAGTTGTGCTCATGTCCAGCGGCTTAACCCATCGCGACGGCTTGCGAAAGCCGGCTTGGTGGGGCAGTCAGGGATATGGCTTTCAAATCGCACATGGACCTTGCCCTGCAAGAGGCGCGCGCCGCCGCCGGACGCGGCGAAGTTCCGGTGGGCGCCGTGATCGTCGCGCCGGACGGGCGGGTTGTCGCAACGGCAGGAAACCGGACGCGCGAACTGTCGGATCCGACCGGCCATGCCGAGATTCTCGCCCTGCGCGCCGCGTGCGGCGCAGCAGGGTCCGAGCGATTGCCCGGCCACGACCTGTACGTCACGCTCGAACCCTGCGCCATGTGCGCCGCGGCGATGGCCGCGGCGCGGATCCGGCGCGTCTACTATGGCGCCGCCGATCCGAAATCGGGCGGGGTGGCGCATGGCGCGCGCATCTTCACCCATCCGCAGGCGCACCACGTGCCCGAAGTTTACGACGGCATTGCCGCCGACGAGGCAGCGGAACTCCTCAAGACCTTTTTTTCGGCGCGACGGAACGGAACGGCCGAAGCGTAGGGCTGCCTGTCGATGTCACGCCTCGACACCTGACTCAGGCGTCGATCCGGATCGCCTGCATCACCTCGGGTTCGATCACCTGAACCCCCGGCAGTCCGTCGATCAAGTCGCGCGCGGACTGTTCGAGGATAGGGAAAGTCTTGTAGTGGCAGGGGATCACCGTCTTGAAATCGAAGTACCGCCTGGCGGCATAGGCGGTTCCTTTCATGTCCATCGTGAAATGCCCGCCCGCCGACAGGATTCCGATATCGGGTTTGTAGTAATCGCCCATCCACTCCATGTCCGCCATGATGTCGGTGTCGCCCGAGACATAGAGCACATGTCCCTCGGACGCGATCATGAAACCCACCTCGCTGCCGCCGGTGCGAAGCCCGTCCGGTGTCGAAAAGGTCGAACTGTGCGAGGCCGGCACCATGGACACCTTGACCCCGTTCAGGTCCACCGTTCCGCCCTTGTTGAAGCCGACGGTCTCGATCCCTTCGGTCTCGCCCCACAGCCCCATGAGATCGTACTGGCCCACCACCGGAATGCCCAGCTTCTTGGCCAATGGCAGCACATCGACCACATGGTCGAAATGCGTGTGGGTCAGCAGGATGTGCGTGGCTCCGTCAACCGCGGCGTCGTGCTGATCCTCGGGCAGCACCGGATTGCCGGTCAACCAGGGGTCGATCAGCAGAACCTGCCCCCCGGTCTCGATACGAAAGCTGCCATGACCCAGCCAGATGATATTCATGAAGAACCTCCCGAATTGCTGTTGGCGCCACACTAGCATCGGCTATGTAAAAATCCATGGACTGGACACGGCAAATCGACGGGTATTGCGAGCGGTTGGGACCGGAATACTGGGCCGAGCCGATCAACGCCGTCACGAACGCGGCGTTTCTGATCTCCGCCTACATCATGTGGCGGCGGGTCAGAGGGCAGGGGATGCCGTTGGCGATGGTTCTCGTGATCATCCTGGCCCTGATCGGTGTGGGCAGCTACCTCTTTCATACACATGCGCAGGTTTGGGCGGCGATGGCGGATACCACGCCCATCCTGGCCTTCATTCTTGTCTACATCTTCGCGATCAATCGCGATGTCTGGCGGCTCAGGCCGTGGCAGGCGATCGTGCTCACGCTTCTGTTCTTTCCCTACGCTGCGGTGACGGTCCCGCTGTTCCAGATGGTGCCGGGACTGGGCGGTTCGGCGGTCTATGCCCCCGTGCCGCTGCTCATCCTGATCTATGCCGTCCTGCTGCGCTCGCGCGCGCCGCATACCGCGCGGGGTCTCGCAGTCGGCGCCGCGATCCTGATCGTTTCGATCTCCTTTCGCGCCACGGATGAGCCGTTCTGCGCGTCATGGCCAACCGGCACGCATTTTCTGTGGCACATCTTGAATGCCACGATGCTGGGTTGGATGATCGAGGTCTACCGGCGCCATCAGTCGGGGAGTCAGCCGTCTACCTGATGGACTTCGATGACGTTTCCGTCCGGATCATAGAAAAAGATCTGATGCCAGCCCGCGACCGCCTGATTGCCCCAGTCGGAATAGGGCACGCCCTGCGCGTCGAGATGCTTTCGGAAGGCTTCCAGATCGTCCGTTCGGTAAGCGATGTGGCCGCGGGAGACCGGGTTGACCATTTGACCTGCCTTGAAGCCGGCGAGCACGTCCTTTTGCGCCAGATGGGTCTGGATGGCACCGTCGGTGAGAAACGCGACATCGCCCGAATATCCCTTCTTCTTTTCGAGCACCGGCAGCCCTTGGGATTCGGCGGCGAGCCCCAGAACGTCCCGATAGAACCGCTCCATCCGGGGAACGTCGTCGGTGGCAAGGTTGAAGTGGTGCAATCTGAGCTTCATGCGTTCCCTCCCGCTGGATTCGCAACCAGAATGCAGGCAGATGCCGGTTTCAGGCAACGGTTCGGGGCGCCGTAGAGCGCAAGCGGACTTGCGACCCGATCCTTGCGGGGGTAAATGCCGCACAACGCACAAGAGGGTTCACATGTCGATTGACCAAAGCACCGCCGCCAAGGTGGCCAAACTGGCACGGATCAAGGTCGAGGACGATGCGCTGCCGGCGCTGGCCTCGGAGTTCAACACGATCCTGGGGTTCATCGAGCAGCTGAACGAGGTGGATGTCGATGGCATCGAACCGATGGTTTCGGTCACGCCCATGCGCCTCAAACGGCGTCCGGACGTGGTGACCGACGGGAACCAGCAGGACAAGATCCTGTCCAATGCCCCTTATGCGCGCGAGGGCTTTTTTGCGGTCCCGAAGGTTGTGGAGTAAACCATGAGCGATCTGAACACTCTTGGCCTGGCCGAGGCCCGCGATGCGTTGCGCAAGGGCGAAACCACTTCGGTCGAGCTGACCGAAGCCTGCCTCAAGGCCATCGATGCCGCCGACGCGCTCAACGCCTTCGTCCACAAGACGCCCGAGATCGCGCTGGAGCGTGCCAAGGCCGCCGACGACCGCATCAAATCGGGCGACGCGCCGTCGATGTGTGGTCTCCCGATCGGCATCAAGGATCTGTTCTGCACCAAAGGGGTGCCTTCGCAAGCGGCCAGCCGCATTCTGGAAGGGTTCAGGCCCGAGTACGAATCCACCGTGTCGCAGCAACTGGCCGATGCCGGCGCTGTGATGCTGGGCAAGCTGAACATGGACGAATTCGCCATGGGCTCGTCCAACGAAACCTCGGTCTATGGCAACGCGGTCAGCCCGTGGCGGCGCGGCAATGACGATGCGCAACTGACCCCCGGCGGCTCCTCGGGTGGCTCGGCGGCTGCCGTTGCGGCCGATCTGTGCCTTGCGGCGACCGGCACCGATACTGGCGGCTCGATCCGCCAGCCTGCGGCCTTTACCGGCATCACCGGCATCAAGCCCACCTATGGCCGTTGCTCGCGCTGGGGCATCGTGGCCTTTGCGTCCTCGCTGGATCAGGCCGGACCGATGACCAAGAACGTGCGCGACGCCGCGATCATGCTCGAGGCGATGTGCGGGCACGACCCCAAGGATTCGACCAGCGCCGATCTGCCGGTGCCGAATTTCGAGGCGATGCTGACCGGCGACATCAAGGGCAAGAAGATCGGCATTCCCAAGGAATACCGAATGGACGGCATGCCCGCCGAGATCGAGAAGCTGTGGGCCGACGGTGCCGAGATGCTGAAAGACGCCGGGGCCCAGATCGTGGATATCTCGCTGCCGCACACCAAGTATGCTCTGCCCGCCTACTACGTGATCGCCCCGGCCGAGGCGTCGTCGAACCTGGCGCGCTATGACGGTGTGCGCTATGGCCGCCGGGCGCAGCTGGCCCAGGGCGACGGCATCACCGAAATGTATGAAAAGACCCGCGCCGAAGGCTTTGGCCATGAAGTGCAGCGCCGCGTGATGATCGGCACCTACGTGCTGTCCGCCGGGTTCTACGACGCCTACTACAACCGCGCCCGCAAGGTGCGCACCCTGATCAAGAAGGACTTCGAGGACGTGTTCGCCGAAGGCATCGACGCCATTCTGACCCCGGCCACGCCGTCGGCGGCTTTTGGCCTCGGCGAGATAACCGAGGCCGATCCGGTGCAGATGTATCTCAACGACGTCTTCACCGTGACGGTCAACCTTGCCGGTCTGCCGGGGATCTCGGTTCCCGCCGGGCTCGACAAGCAGGGATTGCCGCTTGGCCTGCAGCTGATCGGGCGCCCGTGGGAAGAGGGCGATCTGCTCAATACCGCTTATGCGCTCGAGAAAGCGGCGGGCTTTGTGGCCAAGCCGGCAAAATGGTGGTAGTTTTCCGGCCGAGCAGAAAAGGCAAAAAAAGGCGGGCTCCCATGCGTGCATTTTTTCTGATTGCGGCGATCGGTCTTGTCGCAGCATGTGCCACGACATCGACGGTGCCGGGAACCGATTTCAACACGCCCGAATACCAGGCGCAGCGCGAGGCGGCGCTGACCGGGCAGACCATCAACGGCGATCCGCTGATTCCGCCCTCGGCGATCTCGTCCGAGGCCCTGTCGTCGCCGCCGGTGGACTCCAGCCAGTTGGCCGGAGCGCAGCCTTCCACCGGTTCCGCCGAAGACATCGCCAGCCAGACCGCGGCGGCGCTTGCCAGCACCGCTCCGGGCGGCGCCCCTGCGTCCGTCCCCACGGCAGCTGCATCCACGAGCGTCGTTGCCAGCAATTCAGGCATTTCCGACGAGCAGGATTTCGAGGCCGTCGCGAGCCGGCAGACCATCGAAAGCGATGCGGCGCGGATCGAGCGCAACAAGGCCAATTATCAAGTCGTCGCGCCGTCCACCCTGCCAGAGCGGGGCAGCGACGGTCAGCCCAACATCGTTCAATACGCGCTCAGCACCTCGAATCCGGTTGGGGTGCAGGTCTACAGCCGCGCAGGCTTCAACCTGGCGGCAAAGGCGCAGAGAAACTGCGCCAAATATCCCTCTCCGGACCAGGCACAGATCGAGTTTCTGGCCAGCGGTGGCCCGCAGCGTGACCGCAAGGGTCTGGACCCGGACGGCGACGGTTATGCCTGCGGTTGGGATCCCAGCCCGTTCCGGCGCGCTGTCAGCAACTGAGGCCGTGCAGCCCATCTGGCGACCGTCTCGAAATTTCGGCCCTCGCCGTGATGGGCTGAGGCCCTCGCTGATCGTTCTGCACTACACCGCGATGCAGAGCGCCGCCGCGGCGCTGGAACGCCTTTGCGACCCCGCCGCCGAGGTGTCGGCGCATTATCTGATCGGAGGCGACGGCACGCTTTGGCAGATGGTGCGCGAAGAGGACCGTGCCTGGCACGCCGGGGCGGGGAGCTGGCAGGGGCAATCAGACATAAATTCCCGCTCAGTCGGGATCGAGCTGGACAATCCGGGCGATCATCCCTTCACCGAACCGCAGATGGCCGCGCTGGAGCGGCTTCTGCCGCAGATCATGGAGCGTTGGTCCATCGGTCCGCAGGGTCTTCTGGCGCATTCGGACATTGCGCCGGGCCGCAAGTACGATCCCGGACCGCATTTCGACTGGCGGCGGCTGGCGCTGCAGGTTCTGGCTCGCGCGACGCCGCCCGCGGAGCCTGAAAGCGAGCAAGATGCAGCGTCCTTCGTCGATTTGGCCCATGCGGCTGGCTACACGGGTTCGGATGACGCGGACGCGCTGCTGGAAGCCGTGCGCCTGCGCCACCGCCCGGGCGCACAGGGACCGGCCAGCCCCGAGGATCGCGCCCTGATGCGGGCGCTGGCCCTTGACCGGGTGTCGCCCACCGCATAACTGGATTGACGCGCGGAAGGCCGGATGGCCGCTGGGGCGGGGCGACCTGCCCGAGAGGAAAGTCCGGACTCCACAAGGCAACGGTGCCGGGTAACGCCCGGGCGGGGAAACCCGACGGAAAGCGCCACAGAAAACAGACCGCCCCGCCGCGTCGGCCGCAGGCCGAGCCGGCTGGGTAAGGGTGAAACGGTGGGGTAAGAGCCCACCGCGCCGCTGGCAACAGCGGCGGCACGGCAAGCCCCACCGGGAGCAATGCCGAATAGGATCCCCGCGCGGGCAGGTCGGTTCGCCGATACCGCCGCTAGGTCCGCCTTGGCCGAGAGGGATCGGGTTGGCAGCTTGAGCCGCGCAGCGATGCGCGGCCTAGAGGAATGGTCATCTACGGGGGCAACCCCTGAACAGGATCCGGCTTACAGGCCCTCCGCGCGCATTTCCGCCATGTTTGTATTCGTGTCACGGCCCGTCTGCTACAGTGTCGGCAAGGGAAGGGCGCAACCAGGGAGAACCGCGATGAGTTTCATGAAAGCACTGGCCTCCGTGGCCGTTGGATTTGCCGCTGCCAAGGGGCTTGAGAAGTACAAGCAGATGGGTGGAATGGCCGGTTTGCAGGAGATGATGCAGGGCTCGGGCGGGATTCCGGGCATGGACCAGCTGGGCAAGATGGCCGAACAGTTCGGATTGCCTGGCGGAGCCACCGGCCTGCAGGACATGATGAGCAAGATGGGCCTTGGCGGCGCCGCTGCCGGTGCGGCCGGGCTGGGCGGTCTGATGAACGCCATGCAGGGGGCTGCCCGGGCTGGCGGCGAACAGACTGCCGACATGATGGACGCCGTTTTTGGCGGCACCGCAGCAGGGGCGGCGATGGAGGAGCAGGCCAAGCTGATGCTGCGGGCGATGATTCAGGCGGCCAAGGCGGATGGAGAACTGGACGCTCAGGAAAAGCAGACGATCCTGGACGCGCTTGGTGACGATGTCAGCGACGAGGAGCGGGCTTTCGTGCAGGAGCAGCTGGATGCGCCGATCGACGTGATGGGACTGGCATCCGATTCCGGCGCACCGCTCAAGACCCAGGTCTATGCCACATCCCTTGCGGCGATTCGGCTCGACAATGCGCGCGAGGCGTCCTATCTGCGGCAGCTTTCGACGGCCTTGGGGCTGTCGGACAGCGAACGCGACCAGATCCACACCTATATGGGGGCGCCGACCCTGCCGGCCTGAGGCACAGCCGGCTTTCCCGATTTGCGCGCGCGATAGTCCTTGACACGCGCCATGCAGGGCGTAAAAGCGCACGTTCATAGGAATTCAACCGAAAGGCCTCAGCCTTTTTCGGACGCAGGAGACAACGATGGCGAAGCCGACGACAATCAAGATCCGCCTGAACTCGACCGCGGGCACGGGGCATTTCTACGTGACCAAGAAAAACGCGCGGACCATGACCGAAAAGATGACCGTTCGCAAATACGATCCGGTCGCGCGCAAGCATGTCGAATACAAGGAAGGCAAGATCAAGTAGGCCCGACTTGCGACTGGCGAGTTTTGAACAGGGTCGCGCATCTGGCGCGGCCCTTTTCCGTTTCCGGCGGCAGAAAAACCGGTCCGCCGGCCGTCATCGGCCGTTGCAGGTGGGCATCAGGCCTTGGCACAATCGCAGGCTGACCCGCTTGATATGTGACCCCTCCTGCCGTTACGGTTCGGACAACCCGCCACAAATCTCTGAGCAGTCATGAAAAAATTATTGCTACCCGCCTTTGCCTGCCTGTCTCTGGCCGCTTGCGAAGATCTCTGGAACCGCGAAGGTGTTGGATTCACAGGCCTGGATGGTGAACCCAGAACCTTCTCGGAAGAAAGGGGGGTCGTCGATTACATCACACGTCGCGAAAGCGTTCCCGTGGAATTCGCGCGCCTTCCCGAGGTTCAGGTGACGACGGATGCAACGGAAATGAGCAAGATCGCGGGCGTCGCGATCGACAACGGCGGGCGTCTTCCATCCAATGCCGTCGAAGTCGGAGGCGTGGACAAGACACTGATGCTCAGCGATGTGCGGGTGAACGGCACGTTGTTTGCGGTGCTGCGGACTCGTGAGGGCACAACCTCGCGGATGGATGCATCGATCGGCAGCGTCTTCGCGAACGCGGTTCCGCGCCTGACCGGGTGCCTTGCGAAAGGCAGCGTGTATCAGAAGGGCGCAGCCGGGCGTAGGACCACGGGCTTTGCCGTTCCTCTGGATTGCAGCTGACGCGCTAGACCTTCGGCCATCTGCCTCGGACCGTGTGCCGCTGCTACACTAGGGTCTCTCAAAAAGGAAAGGGCGGGTTCGATCGAACCCGCCCTTGCTTGTTTCGATGTTCCGCCGCCTTATTCGCGGTTGCCCAGAAGCTGGAGCAGGAACATGAACATGTTGATGAAGTCCAGATACAGGTTCAGCGCACCCATGATCGCGGCCTTGCCCAGCCATTCCTGATCGCCGGCATGGGCCATCTGGATATAGGTCGTCTTGATCCTCTGCGTGTCATAGGCGGTCAGACCGGCAAAGATCAGGACGCCGATCACGGAAATCGCAAAGGCCATGGCCGAAGAGGCCACGAAGATGTTCACGATCATCGCGATGATCAGGCCGATCAGACCCATGATCAGGAACGTGCCCATGGCCGACAGGTCTTTCTTGGTCATGTAGCCATAGAGCGACAGGCCCGCAAACGCGATCGCGGTGATCAGGAACACCTGAACGATCGACTCGCCGGTGAAGACCAGGAAGATCGAACTGATCGAAAGGCCCATGACGGCGGCAAAGGTATAGAATACCAGCTGCGCCGCCGATGCCGACAGCCGATTGATCGAGGCGGCGAAACCGAACACGAACAGCAGCGGCGCGAACATGATGACCCATTTCAGCGGCGATGCGTAAATCGAGTAGCCGAACGACGTCAGGTACTTGTCGGCGCTCAGCTGCGCTGCGGCGGCCGACGGATCGGTCGTGACTGCGAGGCCGGAAATGGCCCAGGCGGCAAGGAACGTGATCAGCATGCCCACGGACATCGTGCCGTAGACCTTGTTCATATGGGCGCGCAAGCCCTCGTCAATCTGGGCGGCGCGCGCGCCAGTCGCCGTCCGGATCGTGTCGAATTCAGCCATTGAGGTCTCCCTAATTCATCCGCGTTCCAGCAGGCTTGCACCTGCGGGTCTCGGTCCAAATATCGGAGAGGAATCCCCTCAATTCAAGCCTTTTGAGTGCGAAAACTTGACCGGGCGGCTCAGAATTGTCACGCGCCGTTCCGAACCGCCCAATCCGCTTCAGCAGCGCCAGAATTCAGGGGCGTCCCAGATGGGCTTGGAGGCTTCGCGCAGGGCTTCGGCTCGCGACACTCCGATATCCGCCAGCGCGGAGTCATCCAGCCGTTCCAGAACGCGGCGCTGGCGCCAGATCGCGAAGGCGCGGCGCAGCGCGCCCAGGCGCGTGGTGCGGGTGGGGCGGCAGGGGATCGATGTTGTGGTCAGTGCCATTTTGCAGTCCTTTCCGAAACGTCATGCTTCTCGCGGTATTCATCAAGCTTCTTGAAATATATGGGTGCGCAGGTATATTCTGAAAGCGAATGTTTATGATGTGTACCATCAAGGAATGTGAATTGTGAGAAATCTCGACATCACCACGCTGCGGTCCTTCGTCGCCGTCGCGGACCACGGTGGCGTGACGCGGGCCGCCGGGTTCCTGCACCTGACCCAATCCGCCGTTTCCATGCAGCTCAAACGGCTGGAAGAGTTGCTGGGACAGGATCTGTTGGACCGCAGCGGCCGCACGATCGCCCTGACCGCTTCGGGTGAGCAACTGCTGGGCTACGCCCGCCGCATGGTCGCCTTGAACGACGAATTGATCGGCAAGCTCACGGACAAGGCGTTTGAGGGCGAAGTGGTGCTGGGCGTGCCCCATGACATCGTCTATCCGGCCATCCCGCGGGTGTTGCAGCGGTTCCATGCGGATTTTCCCCGCGTGAAGGTGCAGCTTGTTTCATCCTACTCGCTGCAACTCAAGGACATGTTTCGCCGCGGCGAGTGCGACCTGATCCTTACGACCGAAGCTTCCGTCGGCGAAGGGGCGGAAACCGTTGCAAAGCTGCCCTTGCGCTGGATCGGCGCGCCCGGCGGTTCCGCGTGGCGGCGGCGCCCCTTGCGGTTGGCGCTGGGCAGACGCTGCATGTTCCGGCCCCAGGTGATCTCGGCGCTCGACGAGTCCGGTATTCCTTGGGAACTCGCGGTCGAGACTGAAAACGACCGGACCATCGAGGCGACGGTCAGCGCGGATCTGGCCGTGCACGCCATGCTGGACGGCACCGAAGCGGCTCATCTGGAGCAGATCGACTCGGGCGGTGCCCTGCCGGATCTGCCTGCCCACGTGATCAACCTGTATGGCGGCGAAAGCGGGCGAGGCGCGGTTGTCGAAGCCCTGGCCGACCTGGTCCGGCAGAATTTCCGGATGTTGGGCACGCCCCCGCTGAAAGCGGTGGCGGGCTGAGCCGACATCTCACCTGGTCAGGGCGTGATCACTACTTTGCCGGTCGATTTCCGGTCCTTCAGAAGGTCCATTCCCTCGGCGGCGCGCGTCAGCGGCAGGACGTGGCTGATATGCGGGCTGATTCTGCCCTCGCCATGCCAGCGGAACAGGGTCTCGAAACTGTGCCGCACGACCTCGGGCCGGAATTTCAGATATCCGCCGATATAGACGCCGATGACCGTCAGGTTCTTGACCAGCAGGTGGTTGGCCGGAATCTGAGGAACGTCACCACCGGCAAACCCGATCGGCAAAAGACGGCCTTCGGGATTCGTCGCCCGGAACGCGGCCTTGAAGACCTCGCCTCCGATCGCGTCATAGACGACATCGGCACCGCCCAGGGCCTTGACCCGGGCCCGGAGATCCTCGTCGGCGTCGATCAGATGATCGGCCCCCGCTTGCCGCGCCACAGAAAGCCGATCGGCACCGCGTGCCTGGGCGATAACCGTGGCGCCCATGAGTTTTCCGATCTCGACCGCCGTCAGCCCGACGCCGCCGGCCGCTCCAGTGACCAGCAGGGTTTCGCCGGGTTGCAGGCGCGCCCTGTGGTCCAGCGCGATATGACTTGTGCCATAGGCGATCTGGATCGCCGCGGCCTCCTCGAAACCGAGGCCGTCGGGCAGCCGAATGGCGCGGTCCGCATCGAAGACGCCGAATTCCGCCAATCCGCCCTGGCCCGAGTAGACAGCGATTCGGTCGCCTGGCTCCAAACCCGCCACATCTGTTCCCGTTTTGTCGACAATCCCTGCAATTTCCATACCCAATGTGAAGGGCGCTGTCGGCGTGTCCTGATAGGTTCCCTTCTGCATGAGCAGGTCGGCAAAGTTCAGACCGCAGGCGCGAATCGCGACACGAACCTGACCCGGCCCCGGCTCGGGCACCGGGATATCAATGAGCCTCGCAGGGGCGCCTGCTTGGGTTATTTGGTAGGCTTTCATCAACAAATCCTCTTTCGGAGCATAAACAGGCGAAAAGAGCCGACTGTCAAACCGCTTCCTTTGGTTTCCGGTTTTACAACAACGCCTTCGCGACAAGAGGTAGTGTAGGAGTTATGGAAACGACCGTTCTGGTGGTTTTCGATACACAACCGCAAACCTGTGTTTGGCGAGAAAAACTCAACCTCCTTGAAATGCGGGTCGAAATTGGCAATATTTGTCTTACGTGCGGTTCGGGGTGCATAATCAGAATTAGGGAGTTCTTAATGGGCCGCCCGCTATTTCAGCGGTAACGGCCAAAGGTGTGAGTACCCGGACAGGTATGAGTGTAACAGAGGAGAGAACCCATGACCCATCCCGTCGATGTCCATGTCGGCAAGCGTGTCCGGCACCGCCGTTGGCTGATCGGAATGACTCAGCAGCAACTGGCGGAGCAAGTCGGAATCAAGTTCCAGCAGATTCAGAAATACGAAACGGGCGCCAACCGGATCAGCGCATCGCGGCTTTGGGACATCGCCGAGGCATTGGACGTTCCCGTCAGCTTCTTCTTCGAAGGGCTGGACGAGACGCACAAGGACACGCCGCACAAACAGAAGGTGCCGGCCGATCTCATGGGCGACAAGGAAGCTCTGGATCTGGTTCGCTCCTACTATGCGATTCCGGAAAACCAGCGTCGTCGTCTGTTTGAACTGGCGCGCGTTCTGAGCGACGTGGCCTGATCCTGCCGGCTTGACATCCCGGGTCGCTGGCCGCACGGGTGTGCCATGGCGGATGCGACCCTGAGCGATCTCGAAGTTGCGGAAATGTTGGCGGATGCTGCGCGAGCGGCAATCCTGCCATATTTCCGGCAACCCGAATTGGAAACCCACAACAAGCACGACTCCGGATTCGATCCGGTCACCGCCGCAGACCGCGCCGCGGAAACCGCCATGCGCGCGATCCTGGCCCGATACCGTCCCGATGACGGCATCTGGGGCGAGGAGTTCGGGCAGGTTCCCGGCAACAATGACCGGACATGGGTTCTGGACCCGATTGACGGAACGCGGGCTTTCATCAGCGGCACGCCCACCTGGGGCGTTTTGATCGCGCTGTCCGAACATCACGGTCCGGTGCTGGGCCTCATCGACCAGCCCTATATCGGTGAACGCTTTGTCGGGGCAAACGGCACGGCCCATGTCGCCGGGCCGCGCGGACGCTCGCCGCTGCGGACCCGCACCGGCCGAGCGCTGTCCGAAGCGGTTCTCTTCACGACCTTTCCCGAAGTGGGCACACCCTTGGAGCGCGCCGCGTTCCAAGCGGTGGCTGACCAAGTCAGGCTGACCCGGTATGGAATGGACTGTTACGCCTATGCGCTGCTGGCGGCTGGGCAGATCGATCTGGTGATCGAGGCCGGGCTCAACGCCTATGACATTCAAGCGCCGATCGCGGTCATTCAGGCTGCGGGCGGTGTCGTGACCGATTGGCGGGGCGAGCCGGCCCATGGCGGCGGTCGGGTGCTGGCCGCCGCCAATGCCGAAATCCACGCCGCCGCATTGGACATTCTCAGCCGGCACTGAACCGGCTTGATCGGCGGCTGAGCAACGGGTATGCAGAACCAGCCGGTTCTTGGGCCCGTTTTCCACCGGCCAACACACTCTCTGCATGAGACGGGCAAGCTGGGGAGTGTGAAAGATGACCGAAGTACTGCTGAAGAACGCCGATACCATCCTGACCATGGATGACGCCCGCCGCGAATTGCGCGGGGCCGATCTTTTGATCCGCGACGGGCAAATCGCCGGGATCGGGACCGGCCTGGCGACCTCGGGCGACATCCATGAGGTTTCGGGATGCGTCCTGACGCCGGGCCTGGTGAACACCCATCACCACCTTTATCAGACGCTGACCCGCGCGGTACCGGGCGGACAGGACGCGTTGTTGTTCGGGTGGCTTCAGACGCTCTACCCGATCTGGGCGCGGTTCGGGCCGGAGGAGATGTTCGTGTCGGCCCAGATCGGACTGGCCGAGCTGGCCTTGTCGGGCTGCACGCTCAGTTCCGATCATCTGTATCTTTACCCAAACGGTGCCCGCCTGGAGGACACGATCGCGGCGGCGGCCGAGATCGGCCTGCGTTTCCATCCGACACGCGGGGCCATGAGCATCGGTGAAAGCGATGGCGGGTTGCCGCCGGATGCTCTGGTGGAATCCGAAGCCGCCATTCTTGACGACATGGCCCGCGTCGTCGATGCCTTCCACGATCCGGGCGAGGGGTCGATGTGCCGGGTGGGATTGGCGCCCTGTTCGCCGTTTTCCGTCAGTCGTGACCTGATGCGCGAGTCTGCAACGCTGGCGCGGGACAAGGGCGTGATGATGCACACCCATCTGGCCGAGAACGACGAGGACATCGCCTATTCCGAGGCGCAGTTCGGCTGCCGCCCCGGCCAGTATGCCGAAGAGCTCGGCTGGACCGGTCCGGATGTCTGGCACGCCCACTGCGTGAAGCTCGACGGGCACGAGATCGACCTGTTCGCCCGCAGCCGCACGGGCGTGGCGCATTGCCCCTGCTCAAACTGCCGCCTGGGTTCGGGCATCGCTCCGATCCGCGCCATGCGGTATCGCGGGGTGAATGTCGGGCTGGGAGTCGATGGGTCCGCCTCGAACGACAGCGGCAACCTCGTTGCCGAGGCGCGGCAGGCTCTGCTGTTGCAGCGCGTGGCACGCGGTGCGGATGCGATGTCGGCGCGAGAGGCGCTGGAAATCGCCACTCGCGGCGGTGCGGATGTGCTGAACCGCCCGGAGTGTGGCCGCCTGGAGCCGGGCAAGCGGGCCGACATTGCCATCTGGGACGTGCGCGGCATCGAAAGCGCCGGCAGCTGGGATCCCGCGGCGCTGCTTCTGGCTGGACCGATGCGGGTGAAACACCTGTTTGTCGAAGGACGCCAGATCGTGCGGGACGGCCAGATCGCCACCATCGATCTGCCGGCCATGATCGAAAGGCAGAACCGGCTGGCGCAGGCGCTTCGGGTCTGATTGCGTTCGGTGGTCCGCCTTGCGCCCGCCAAGGGGCGCACGGCCCTCAGATCCCGACGCGCCGCCCGCCGATCCAGACTTCGGCCACGGCGCGGTCATCGCCCATCATGATGGTCGGAAAGACCGCCTCCCACAGGTCGTCTGCGACCGCCACGCGCTGGGCGATGGCCGGAGTCGAAGCGAGGTCGAGGACGACGATATCCGCCTCCATGCCCGGTGCCAGATTGCCGATGCGGTCGTCCAGCCGCAACGTCCGGGCGGAACCCACCGTCGCCAGCCACAAGAGCTGGGCAGGGTGCAACGGCTCGCCCCGCAACTGGCCGACCTCATAGGCCGCCGCCATCGTGCGCAGCATCGAGAAGCTGGAGCCGCCCCCGGTATCCGTCGCCAACCCGACCCGGTGCCCGTCCCGCATCAGGCCGGCCATGTCGAACAGGCCGGAGCCGATGAAGGTGTTCGAGGTCGGACAATGGATCAATGCCGCGTCCACCTCGCGCAGTCGGTCGCGCTCGCGCGGTTCCAGATGGATCACGTGACCATAGAGGCCGCGCCCGCCCAGCAGTCCGAAGCGTTCGTAGGTGTCGAGATAGTCGCGGGCATCCGGAAACAGCGACCGGACCCACTCGATCTCGTCGGTCTGCTCGCTCAGATGGGTCTGCATAGGGCAATCCGGGTATTCCGCCCAAAGGGCGCCCATCGCCTCAAGCTGTTCCGGCGTCGACGTGGGCGAAAAACGCGGCGTGATGGCATAGGACAAACGGTCCACCCCATGCCATTTCTCCAGCAGGGCCTTGGACTGATCGTAGCCGGTTTGTGCGGTGTCGCGCAGCGCCTCGGGTGCATTGCGGTCCATGCAGGTCTTTCCTGCGACCACCCGCTGCCCTCGGGTTCGGGCGGCGGAAAAGAAGGCATCGACGCTCTCAGGATGGATGGTGCAGAAACTGCACATCGTCGTGGTGCCATGGGCCGCCGTAAGGTCGAGATAACGGTTGGCGATTTCGGCGGCATAGTCGGCTGCGCCGAACTTCATCTCTTCAGGGAAGGTATAGGTGTTCAACCAGTCGATCAGGCGCTTGCCCCAACTCGCGATCATCGCGGTTTGCGGATAGTGCACATGTGGATCGACAAAACCGGCCAGAATCAGACGGTCGCCATGATCGACGACCTCTGCCGCAGGGTTCGCAGTACTCAGCGCCCGGGCCGAGCCCGTCGCCTCGATCCGGCCTTCCGCAATTAGCACCGCCTCGTGGGATTGCGCGGCATCGACCGGCTCTCCTTCAAAAGGTGAACCCGCAAAACTCAGCACGCGCCCTTTCAGCAGGGTTTTCTGCGCCATGTCGTGTCAATCTCCGCCTGATTGGAACCGGCACACAGCATAGGTGGCGGGAAGTTGCGGGTAAATTGCGCCATTGTCATTGTTTTCCGGTAGCTGCTTCTTCTATTTAGAGGGCAATCGCAGACGGTAGGGGGCAGCACATGACGACCGGGAACGATCAGTCCGACACCGAAAACCCCCGCGACGACGACGCCTATGCGCTGGATCCCAAGACCATCGCCGCGATCCTGTATGCGGTCGACATCGACGACCGGGACAAGCTTGTCGAGTTGATGGAGCCGCTGCATGCGGCCGACATCGCCGACATTCTCGAACAGATCAATCCGTTCGACCGGACCCGGCTGATCCGTCTTTATGACCGCGAGTTCGATGGCGAGATCCTGTCCGAGCTCGAAGAAGGGGTGCGCGAAGAGGTCATTCGCGTCCTGCGCCCGGAAATCCTGGCCGAAGCCGTGCGCGAGCTTGACAGCGACGATGTGGTTGATCTGCTCGAAGACCTGGAAGAACCCGAGCAGGAAGCGATCCTGGGTGTCCTGGAGGATGCCGAACGGGTTGCCGCCCAGCAGGCGCTGACCTATCCGGAAAACTCCGCCGGCCGCCTCATGCAGCGCGAGGTGGTCATGGCGCCCGAACACTGGACGGTCGGGCAGGCGATCGACCATCTGCGGGCCACAGAGGATCTGCCCGAGCAGTTCTACGACATCATCCTGGTGAACCCGCGCCTGAAGCCCATCGCCTATGTGACCTTGGGCAAGCTGATGGGAACCCGGCGCGAAGTGCCGCTCAAGGACATCGCGGAAGAGGATTTCCACGTCATTCCCGTCGAACAGGACGAAGAGGACGTGGCTTATGCCTTCAACCAGTACCATCTGATTTCGGCCCCGGTGGTCGATCAGGATGGCCGCCTGGTCGGGGTCATCACCATCGACGACGCCATGGCCGTGCTGGATGAGGAATACGAGGAAGACATGCTGCGCCTGGCCGGGGTGAGCGACGAAAGCTCGCTGTCGGACAGCGTGGCCGAAACCAGCCGCCGGCGCCTGCCGTGGCTTGCCGTGAACCTGTGCACCGCGATCTGCGCCTCGCTGGTCATTTCGCAGTTCGAGGCGGAAATCGACCAATTGGTGGCGTTGGCGATCCTGATGCCCATCGTCGCGTCCATGGGCGGAAATGCCGGCACGCAGTCGTTGACCGTGGCCGTGCGCGCGTTGGCGACCCGCGACCTGACCGGGTCAAACGTGGCAAGGGTGATCCGGCGGGAGCTGCTCGTGGGGATGCTCAACGGGCTCTGTTTCGCGATCGTGCTGGGGACGATCGGGATGATGTGGTTCAGCTCGCCGCTGCTGGGCGTCGTGATCGGTTCGGCATTGGTCGCCAACATGATCATCGCGGGCTTTGCGGGTACGGTAGTACCTGTCTTGCTGGACCGCCTGGGCGTAGACCCGGCGCTGGCGTCGGGAACCTTCGTGACGACCACCACGGACGTTATGGGGTTCTTCATCTTTCTGGGGCTTGCCAGCGTGGTGCTGCTGTGACCGAGACGACCGATCTGACCGGGGTGAAAGCCGCCGCCCGCAAGGCGGCCTTTGCGCGCCGCAAGCTGGCCTATGACGCCTGCCCGCCGGGCGCGGCGGGGCGACTGTCGGAGGTTCTTGCGGGCTATCGTGGCGTGCCGCTTTCGGGCTACATGCCAATCCGGACCGAGATCGATCCGGTTCCCGCCATGGCCGAGGCAGCGGCCCACGGCCCGGTCGGGGTGCCGGTGATTCAGGGGTCAGGCTTGCCGTTGCGGTTTTCGCGCTGGACGCCCGGTTGCGCGCTGCGCGACGGGCCGTTCGGTGCCCGGATTCCCGAGATCGACGACTTCTTCGACCCCGAGATCCTGATCGTCCCGCTGGTTGCCTTCGATGCCAAGGGTGGGCGTCTGGGCTATGGCGGCGGGTTCTATGACCGCACGCTGGAGGGACTTCGCGCCAAGCGACCGACTCTGGCCATCGGATTCGCCTTTGATGCGCAGGAAGCCGCTGAACTTCCCTTGGAGCTCACGGATCAGAAACTGGATATGGTCGTCACCGAAAGCCGGGTTCTGACTTTCTGAGGTCACTCCTGGAAATGGCTGCGCAGAAAGTCCCAGGCATCGACTTCGGTGCCGTCGGCAAGAATGCAGACGCCGTATTGCCCGCCGTCGGAATGCGTTCTGATCTCGTATTCTCCGCCGTTCTCGACGCAGAATGTCGCGGCGGGATTGGCCATCTCGGTCTTGGTTTCCGGATAGTCCGAGGCCGCTGCGGAACTTGAAACCGCGATCAGAATGAGCATGGCCTGAATGCATCGCATTGTGATTTTTCCCTGTTCCAGCACTGTGACAGAATGAGCGCCGGGACAGAGATTGCAACCGAAACCGGTTGCCGGGGCCGGGTTTTGCGCCATTTTCGGTCAGAATGAAAACCAGCGAAGCATCTTGTCCTTGCGCGCGACAACCCCTAGGAGCGATCGCATGAAAATACTGTTTCTGGGCGATGTCATGGGCCGGTCCGGGCGGACGGCGGTGAAAGAGCATTTGCCACGCTTGCGTGACGAATGGCGGCTGGACTTCGTCGTGGTCAATGGCGAAAACGCCTCGAACGGCATGGGCCTGACCGGGGACCACGCCAAGTTTCTGTTGGATGCCGGTGCCGACTGTCTGACACTGGGCGATCACGCCTTCGACCAGAAGGACATGCTCCAATTCATCGAGACCGAGCCGCGCATCCTACGTCCGATCAATTTTGCCAAGGGCGCGCCGGGCCGGGGGCATCGGGTGTTCGATGCACCGGGCGGGCGCAAGGTTCTGGTGGCGCAAGTCCTGGGTCAGGTATTCATGAAACGCCCGTTCGACGACCCGTTCTCGGCCATCGAGCCGGTGTTGAAGTCGCATCCGCGTGGCGGTCTGGCGCAGGCGGTGATCGTGGACATGCATTGCGAGGCGACGTCCGAGAAGATGGCGATGGGGCATTACTGCGACGGGCGTGCAAGTCTGGTGGTCGGCACGCACACGCATGTGCCAACGGCGGACGCGCAGATTCTGGCGAACGGCACCGCGTACATGACCGACGCGGGCATGTGCGGAGACTATGATTCGATCATCGGCATGGACAAGCAGGAACCGATGCGCCGCTTCATCACCGGAATGCCCAAGACCCGCTTTGCCCCGGCAAACGGCGAGGCGACGCTGTCCGGCGTGCTGGTCGAAACGGATGACCGCACCGGCGCGGCGGCGTCGGTGCGCATGGTGCGGATCGGGGGGCGCCTGGAACAGGCCGGTCTTTGAAGCACCTTTTCCCCGTGCCGGTCTGCGTGTCAGAGAGGCTTGCCGATCCCCGGCCAATACGTGAAACTGCGCAAGCCGATTTTGGCCAGACAGGGTTCGGGCAGAATACCACGAATGGATCTCCTACAAATTTCCGAGACAGGTAGCGCAATCCTTGCGCTCGTCATCGTTGCCGGCATGTTCGCGCTGTTCCTGCGCGAGGTTTTCCCGACCGAAGTCGTGGCAATCGTCGGCGTGGCGCTGATGCTGGTGACGGGCATCCTGCCGTATGAAAATGCCCTCCCGGTCCTGTCCAACCCGGCCCCTTGGACGATTGCCGCCATGTTCATCATCATGGGCGCCCTCGTGCGGACCGGTGCCCTGGATTCCTTTACGTCGCTTGCGCAGAAACAGGCGCAGGTGAACCCGCGCATTGCCATTGCACTGCTCATGGGGTTCGTTGTGATCGCATCGGCCGTGGTGTCCAACACGCCGGTGGTCGTCGTGATGATCCCGGTCTTCGTCCAGGTCGCCCGCACCCTGAACGTGGCGGCGTCCAAGCTGCTGATCCCGCTCAGCTATGCGGCGATCATGGGAGGCACGCTGACGCTGATCGGCACGTCGACGAACCTGCTGGTCGACGGCGTGGCGCGGGCGCAGGGCTTGCCCGCGTTCACGATTTTCGAGGTCACGCCGCTGGGGCTGGCGGTGGTTGCCTATGGCATGTTCTATCTGCGGTTCATTTCTCCCCGGCTGCTGCCGGAACGCACCAGCATGGCCTCGATGCTCAGCGACCGGTCCAAAATGAAGTTCTTCACCGAAGCGGTTATCCCGCCGGACAGCAACCTGATCGGACGCGAAGTGACCGGCGTGCAACTTTTCAAGCGGCCCGGCGTCCGCCTGATCGACGTGATCCGCGGCGACGAATCCTTGCGGCGCGACCTCACCGGCGTCACCCTGCAGGTGGGCGACCGCGTCGTGCTGCGTACGCAGATGACCGAGCTGTTGAGCCTGCAGCGGAACAAGGAACTCAAGCGGGTCGATCAGGTCTCGGCGGTCGAAACGCGCACGGTCGAAGTCCTGATCACGCCGGGATGCCGCATGATCGGCCGTTCGCTCGGAGCGATGCGCCTGCGGCGTCGGTATGGCGTCTATGTTCTTGCCGTGCATCGGCGCAACCAGAACATCAGCGGGCAGTTGGATGATCTGGTCGTCAGGGTTGGGGATACTCTGTTGCTGGAAGGGGCGCCGACGGATATCCAGCGTCTGGCCGCCGACATGGACATGGTGGACGTGGCGCAGCCTTCGGTGCGCGCCTACCGGCGCAGCCACGCGCCGATTGCCGTCGCGGCCTTGCTGGGGATCGTGGTTCTTGCGGCCTTCGGGGTCGCGCCGATCCTGTTTCTGTCCATCCTTGCCGTGGCGGTGGTGCTGGCCACGCGCTGCATCGACGCCGACGAGGCGTTTTCCTTTGTCGAGGGACGCCTGCTGGCGCTCATTTTTGCGATGCTGGCGATCGGCGCCGCACTGGAAAGCTCCGGTGCGGTCGAGTTGATCGTCAACGCGGTGGCCCCAAGCCTGAGCATGTTGCCGCCCTTCCTGATCGTCTGGGCCGTCTACCTGCTGACCTCGGTGCTGACCGAACTGGTCTCCAACAATGCCGTCGCGGTGGTCGTCACGCCGATCGCCATCGGCCTGGCCCAAGCCGTGGGCGTTGATCCACGCCCGCTGGTGGTGGCGGTGATGGTGGCGGCATCGGCCTCGTTCGCCACGCCGATCGGATATCAGACGAACATGCTGGTCTATGGTCCCGGCGGGTACAAGTTCACCGATTTCCTGCGGGTCGGGATTCCGCTCAACGTGACGGTCGGGCTGCTCGCTTCCCTGCTCATTCCCTTGCTCTGGCCGCTGTAGGGCGCTGACCAAAGGCGTTTTTTTGCCGATCAGCCTGAGCATCGCTTGATTCCCCACGTCTACCACCGATCTTGAAATCAACGGGTCAAGGAAAGGATCGGCGATCATGATGAACCA
Organism: Ruegeria sp. BHSB196; assembly: GCF_059613135.1. Classification (NCBI taxonomy): domain Bacteria; kingdom Pseudomonadati; phylum Pseudomonadota; class Alphaproteobacteria; order Rhodobacterales; family Roseobacteraceae; genus Ruegeria; species Ruegeria sp. BHSB196. Next base: position 1,674 of record NZ_JBXWRY010000018.1, on the reverse strand, counting down.
TGGTTTCGGAATTGCCGCTTTGGCGGGTTTGATCGCTTGGGCAGGGGCGGTTGTGCCGGCAAATGCCGGCACCGTAACGGGAACGGCCACCTATCGGGAGCGTATCGCGGTGCCGCAGAACGCCGTGCTGGATGTCGCGCTGCTGGACGTGTCGCGCGCCGATGCGCCCGCCGTCATTCTCGCGGCGCAGCGTTTTGCGTTGACCGCTGTCCCTGTGGAATTCGAACTGACCTACGATGATGCGCTGATCGACAGTTCGATGCGCTACGTGGTGCGCGCGTCGATCTACCAGGACCGCACCCTCGTCTTTGCCACGGACACGGCCTATCCCGTCCTGACGAACGGCGCCGGAAACTCGGTCGAACTGATCCTGACCAAGGTCGGACAAGACAGCTCGGGAGGCTTGGAGAACACCAGGTGGCGCGTCGCCGAATTGAACGGGGCGCCGTTGGAATCGGAGAAGCGCCCCGAAATCGCATTCGCGGAGGCGGGCGCATTCAGCGGGACAGGCAATTGCAACCGGTTTTCAGGCCGGATCGACCCGGGCGTGGACACGTTCCGTTTCCCGGAAAACATCGCGGCGACTCTCATGGCCTGCCCGCCGCCCTATGACGCAATCGAACGGGAGTTCTTCAGCACCCTGCCGACGGTCGCCGGGTATTCCGAGGACAACGGCACCTTGACGCTGAACGACGCCGATGGTGTCGCGGTCATGCGCCTTGAACGCCTGCCCTGAGGGCGTTCTGCCGTCCCGCGCGATCATGGCAGGTTGGGATCGATCCCGATGAGAATTTGCTTTGAAACGGGCAGTCGCTTTTTCAGCAGTCTTGCCGTTCTTCTGGTGCTGGCCCTGGCTTCCTGTGCGCCCTTCGAACGCGGCACGCAAATGACGGCCGCCGGCAATGCGCCCCCCGATGTCATTTCCCGCCACCTGCGGTTCTGGGCCGACGATCCGGACGAGATGCTGGCCGCTCACCTGCCGCGTGGTGCACGAATGCGCGACGTGCTGGTTCTGTCCGGCGGTGGGCCGGACGGGGCTTTCGGCGCTGGGGTTCTGACCGGTTGGAGCCAGGCCGGAACCCGACCGGACTTCGACATCGTAACGGGCGTAAGCATCGGGGCGATCCTTGCCCCCTATGCGTTTCTGGGTTCGGAATATGACGACCGGCTCGAGGATCTGATCCTCAACCGCACCGGCAAACTGAAACGTCCCGAATTGCGGCTCTCGGGTCTTTTGTTCGATGCGGGGGCGTTTGAACGCGATGCGCTCACCAATCTGGTCGAGACGGTCCTGACCCCCGACATCGTCGCGCGTATCGCCCGCGAGCATCGCGCCGGGCGCAGGTTGTTCGTGGCCACCACCGATCTCGATGCCCAACGAGTCGCCATCTGGAACATCGGGGAAATCGCACAGATCGGCGGTGAGGAGGCGACAAAGGCCATCCAGGGCGTTTTTGTTGCAGCCGCTGCCATCCCGGCCGCCTTCAAACCCGTCCAGATCTCTGCGCCTTCCGCGTTGGGCGCGCGTGACGAGTTGCACGCCGATGCCGGCGTCATCACGCAATTCTGGGCGCCCGATCCGCGGGTGCTTCGCAAGGCCGGCGGACCCGGAACCACCTATCACGTGATCATCAACAACGCGGTCGAGGCGGATTTCGACGTGGTCCATCCCAA